>JAJAZF010000329.1 GCA_026785875.1 Chamaesiphon sp.
ACTGTCAATGGCGTGTACAATGCGATCTTAGTTGAAGGCGACCCCTTGGGGGAAGTGATGTTATTTGGCCCTGGTGCGGGTGCTGGCGCGACAGCTTCGGCAGTGGTTTCGGATATTCTGGCGATCGTGGGTGTCCTCAAAAGCAATCCCAGCCGCGAAGAGGCGATAGATTCACCCAATACATCGCTCCATCCCCTATTGAGCTGTAGCCACAACGATTATAGTAAAATGGCTCCTCTATCGAGCTTACGGAGCAGTTTCTATGTGAGATTTTTGTGTCTAGATGTACCAGGGGTCATTGGTAAACTCGGAACTAGATTTGGGGCGCATAATGTGAGTATTGAGTCGATCGTTCAAACTGGTTTCCAAGGAGATCGCGCTGAAATCGTCGTAGTTACTCATGATGTCTCTGAGGGAGACTTTCAATCAGCATTAGCCGAGATTCGTGGCTTGGATTCGATCGACAGTATCCCCAGCATCATCCGAGTGCTTTAGGCTTTAGGTTTTACCATTCACCATCCACCATCCACCATTCACCATCCACTATCCACTCGCTTATGAATTGGCAATTACTCGGTTTAACTTTTGTGACGGTATTTATCGCTGAGATTGGTGACAAAAGCCAGTTAGCGGCGATCGCGTTAGGTGGTAGCAGTCAGCATCCACGGGCTGTATTTTTCGGCTCTGTAGCGGCTTTATTACTTGCTAGTTCGATCGGTGTATTAGCAGGTGGTGAAATTGCGGGATTTTTACCGACTAAGGTACTCAAAGGGCTTGCGGCTTTTGGATTTGCACTAATGGCGTTGCGATTATTGTGGGTGGAGGAGTAAATAATTGGTCTGCGAACGCGCAAAAATAGGGGCAATGTCTTGTCTCGCTAAACCCTCGGCTTTGCCGAGGAGCGCGAGCCGCTTCATGGATTGCCCTTACTTTTAAGCGTCAACGCCGACAATTTTTATTGTTAGTTAAGAACGATCGAGATGGTTGACGTTAAAGGAGCCAGCAAATACCATTGCCGGATGTTTAATATTCTCGATCGGTTTGCGAGTATCAGTAATCAACCAATCCAACGAAGCAGCTTGAACATCGATCGTCGCACCATCTTTATCGACACAATATCGTCCGAATACTAATTTGTCAGTCAGCTCGATGTCAGCTATTCGAGAATACTCAAAAATCACACTGTTATTGATGTGTGCGCCACTACAAATATGGCAGTTACGACCGATCATTGCGGGGCCAGTGATTTTAGCTCCATCTTCAATTTTGGTCATGCCACCAATATAAACAGGGCCAGTAATATCTACTTTGTCCCAATTAACCGCCACATTAATTCCGGTAAAAACTCCTGGCAATACTTCAGTTCCAGGGATTGGAACGTTCTTAACTTCACCCATTAAGACACTGCGAATCGCTTGCCAATAGTCGGGGACTTTCCCAATGTCTACCCATTGAAAATCCATGGGAATCGCATAAAAAGGCGCACCCATCTCGACTAATTTAGGAAATAGATCGCCACCAATATCATACTCTTGACCCGAGGGAATATAATTCAATACTTCTGGTTCAAAAATATAAATCCCTGTATTAATATTTGTACTCAGAGCTTCTTCTACTGAAGGTTTTTCTTGAAAGGCTTGAACCCGACCATTTTCATCAGTTACTACCACTCCATAGCTGGAAACTTCATCACGGGGTACAGATTTCGTGACGATTGTCGCTAGCGCACCTTTTTCTCGATGCCATTTGACAGCGGCGGTGAGGTCGAGATCGATCAGTGCGTCGCCACACAACACCACGAAGGTATCATCAAAGAATGGATAAAAGTCCTGAATCCGGCGCATCCCACCAGCCGAACCCAAAGCCTGTCCCTCTAATTCGCCATTCTCGCGGATCGTTCCTTCAAAAGAATAGGCAATTTGCACCCCAAATCTCTGTCCATCGTGGAAATAGCTTTCAATCTCCTTGGCAAGATGGCTAACATTGACCATGATTTCGGTGAAATCGTGCTGCTTGAGCAAGTCCACCAAAAACTCCATCACTGGCTTGTGCAAGATGGGAATTAATGGTTTGGGGATAGTGTAAGTAATTGGACGCACACGGGTACCTTTCCCAGCAGCCAGAATCATTGCTTTCATATTAAATCTTGGATACCTAATTTCCCTAGTTTACATACTGTAACAGCGATCGATTGTCACTTACACCACACTAATCCCCTGTGAGCGGAATAGCTAGTTCATCTCTACCGATTCCAGTTCCAGTCTACGGATCGTCAGGGTTTGATAAAAATCTGTTTGATGTAGTTCAACTTTCGATTGAGCTGATAATAGTAATAGTGCCCAAAACACACCCACTCGATCGTGATTTGCTCCATGATGTTGTCCTGGAACAGGCGGAAACTTATCTGACCAGAGATTTACGAGGTCATCAAGAGTCCAGCAATCGGTTTCACTAGTATAGGTGACTAGAAACTCTGCCACAAGTGCCGCCATTTCAGTTAAATTCTCATCATGAGCCAGTCCCACAATAGTCTGGGTAGCCTGTTTGACGGACATGACTTTACTCCGAATGGAGCGACGGCGAGAGGCTGGCTCGGCGATTTTATCAGCAATTTGGCTGAGTTGGTGGATCAGATCTTGGAGCGTGACCGGACGAGTGCGGGGTGGCGGCGAAGTAAGCCGGCGGCGAATATGTCTTTCCAAGTTGCGGGGTAAACCAGACCCCGCGATCGGTTCAAAGTCAAGTTCTTCTTCGATGAAGTCAAGATCTTCTACTTGAGATTGACTTTGCTCCAAACTTTGAGCTTTGAGTAAGACGAGCATCGCCGCCCATAAAAATGCTTGCCCAGATTGAGAGAGGTTGGCTTGCTTGTGAGCTAGAGACGAATCAGATTGAAGGGGCAGTTTGCTCAGGTGCAGATCGATCGCATCGATGACTTTGACATCCCAAGGATCGATTTCACCACGTTGAGCAAGATCGATGAGCATAGCAATCCCCATCTGCGCGAGGGTATGCGGATCGACTTGTGGTTCGACTGAAGGGGAGATGCGATCCCGTCGGGGGTTTGATACCATTCTAAGGGTTAGGGATTAAGGGTTAGTACGGTTGGAAGGGGCAGTTAAATTTAATGTGGTGTAGCTTAATTGGTAACTCTACATCAAATTCAGCATAATTAACGTTGCTAACTCAGATATTTAATGATTTCAAGCTAGCGAAATTACGATTTCCTTAGTCACCCAGTCACCCAGTACCCCAATCTCCCGATCGCCTATTCCACCCGATAGCCAAGTTCTGCCAAGCGCAAACCGGATTGTCGCCATTTTGGTTGAACCTTGACAAATAATTCCAGATAAACCTTGCCAGCAATCAGTTTTTGCATCTGCTCTCTGGCATTACTCCCGATGTTTTTGAGCATTTGACCGCTTTTGCCGATCAGAATCCCTTTTTGCGAATCGCGTTCGACGTAGATTGTGGCTAATACGCGGGTAATTTTGGCATCTTCTTGGACGCGATCGATCGTCACTGCTACCGAGTGCGGTAATTCCTCCCGCGTGAGCAAGATGATTTGTTCGCGAATGAGTTCGCCCATGATAAACCGTTCGGGCTGGTCGGTGACTAATTCGGGTGGATAATAATAAGGGCCAATTTCGAGATTTTCACTCAGACTAGCTTGCAACCGATCCAAACCCGTCTCAGCAACTGCGGAAAAGTTGACTACCTGCCAGTTATGAGCTAGAGCGAGTTCGAGATAGCTAGCATCGATCGCTTCCAAATGAGAGCGGCTCAGATCGGTTCGCAAATCGATTTTATTGATCCCCAGAATAATTGGTGTTTTGACATTTATCAGCAGCTCGGCGATGAACCTGTCCCCGCCCCCAGCGATTTCCATCCCATCGACTACAAACAGTACGACATCTACTGCCCCGATCGCACTTTGAGCATTTTTGACTAATACTTCACCCAATTTGTGATGCGGTTTGTGAATACCTGGGGTATCGACAAAGATCATTTGCGCCGTATTGGTAGTCAGGATGCCCTGTAAGCGGTTGCGAGTGGTCTGCGGGACTGGAGAGACGATCGCGATTTTTTGACCGATGAGTTGGTTCATCAGCGTGGACTTACCCACATTCGGTCTACCGATAATCCCCACAAATCCCGATCGAAATCCCTCTGGTGCAGCCGGAATCAATCCTACACCTGAATTCTGCGCTACATTCGCCGCACTATCTTGTTGAGACGATAGATAAGCCTCGACGACAGATTTATCATTGGGTGTGACTGGTTGGGATCGATCGGTCATGGGATTTTCACTGGTGATTCTCCTTCAGATCTTACCGCAGTCGCCGCTCATACTCGACCGCACTCGATCGATAAACTTCTCCCAGATCTGATTTGGTATCCAAATTTTGATTAAATCTTGTCGAGCAATGAGTTCGTCTACTCCACAGTGGGCTGTCCCGCAGTTGCCAATCGATCCGATACCTGAAGAAAATTCACAATATCTTCGATTTTGGCACTCATTAAATTAATCCCCACTGACTAAAAACATCCCGAACAAAATTGAGAATTGCTGGATAATATGGGTAACATGATAAAAGAGTACTTACTCGCCGATATCGCCTGCACACCAAAATTATATGCGAAGCGACTTGAATCCGACAGCGACGATCGATCCCCGCCTCGACGAACGGCTTGCTAAATTTGCTCGATCGCCGCAAACTGGAGTCTGGAATCATTTAGACAAAAGCCAAATCATTGAGGATATTCGCGACAGGCTCGTTAATCCTTATCAGATTCAACAGGGAGAGCAGCCTTTTTGCGGCCCTGCGGCGGTAGTATTTGAACTAATTCGCAAACAACCCGATCGCTACATCGATATCTGTCAGAATTTATACGAGCATGGTAGTTTTGATGGATATACTAAAAAAATTACGGTAGCTGGTAGATTGTGTCGCAGCTATGGCAATCTGAGGATGGCGCAAGCTGATTGGATGCTTCTAGCTACCCTTCGCGATTGTGCAAATACGATCGTCCCAGTCCATCCCAAAGCTCCAAGACTGATTCGCGAACTCGGCGGTATTACTAAACCCTGGGAAATTAATGGTTGGGTAAAAGAACTACTCGGATATTCCCAGATGAAATCCCATCCGACAATTTTATCTGGCGAATTTCGCGCTCTTCAGGAAGCAGATAGCGCGATTAAGGATGGTGGTGTAGCTTTTGGATTGATCAATTCGCAAGGCTTACTCGGTACTAATTCCTTTCTTGCTTCCCGCTTTCACCGGATTTATCCCAATCACTGGGTAACGATTTTGGGAGATATCTCGATCGAACCATCGACTAAGATAACGAAAAATAAGCAAAGTAGAGTCCAGTTTGATATGTATTCCTGGGGCAGGAAAATTCATGTTAATACCGACACAGCCACAATTAAAGATTTTTTTTGGGGTGTAACTGTCGGGAAGTCGCTGGGTGAGGCTAGCTAGATTACTAACTATCGATTGAGAGCATATTTAGTTAACTGTTGGCGGTTGGCGTGAATACCAAGGCGATCCGCTCGTTCCTTGGACTATAATCAACTAAGCAAAAGCAACTCTGTAGAACTGTTACCAAGACTAAAAAGTATCCAGTCTAAGTTTGAGAAATAAAGGATCGAGAAGTTTTTGCTATCAATTAATTCACGATAGCTTTTCTATCATTCGATCGAGTTCGCGATCGTCATCAGGAGGGTATCTATAGCCAGGAATCTCCAGTTACCGATCTTTTTGATTTGGATTTATATATTCAATTCGATCGTCTATCAAGATGGTAATATCGATCGTTCCTTGGTGGATAAATGATAAATATTTGTATATACCATGCCAATTAATATATTCTAAATCTACAAACTAAAATGATTTTCAAGGGTATGACTGATTTTCTCAGCTTTGTTCGCATTGTGGAGGCTTGTAACGGAAAGTTCTCGATCTGTCCTACTCGCTCCAACGCAATAGCAGTAAAATAGAATCAAGTGAGTATCGATCGATTTCAATGAAACAAACCCGCTACATCACCACCACCATTCAAGTAGGCAATCGTCTAGAGATAGATCTGCCGAATCTTCCAATCGGACAAACGATCGAGGTAATACTGATTATCCCCGATGCTCCAGAATCTAACCCGCGATCCATAGATAGACGAGCTTTTCTCAAACTATCGATCGAGGAACGCCGCCGTATCCTAGCACAGCAAGCTGAAGCCGCTCTACCTTACTACGAAGAGAACAAAACAGAATGGGAAGAATGGATTAACCTCGATATCGCCGAAACTTATGCTCCCTAAACGCGGTGAAGTCTGGCTGGTTAATCTAGATCCAACTGTTGGTGCCGAAATTCAGAAAACTCGTCCAGCAATTGTCATTAGCTCCGACTATATCGGCAAACTTCCCCTTAAATTAGTTGTGCCGATTACTGACTGGAAAGACTCTTTCGCCTCAGATCTCTGGCATATTCGTCTCGATCCTACCAATGAAAATGGACTGACAAAGCCATCGGCTGCGGATGCACTTCAATCGAGAAGTCTCGATACTCGGAGATTTATTCGGAAAATTGGTACTTTACCTGGATCGGATTTACAAGAAATTGCCCGTGCGATCGCAGCTATTATTGAATATCAAGAATTGGATGATGAAACTTGACGACGTTTTTTTATTCGGGGGGAACCCCCGAATAAAAACGTCGCTCCTCGGAGGTGATTTTCAGGCGATTACTCTTGACTATAGGCATCCATTGGTAAACAAGAACAGACCAAATTCCTGTCCCCATAAGCCTGATCGATTCGCCCTACCGTTGGCCAGAACTTGTAATCCTGCAACCCCGCCACTGGATATACTGCTTGCTCCCGACTGTAGGGACGATCCCAATTAGCATCCACTAGATCGGCGATCGTGTGTGGGGCATTTTTCAGCGCGTTATTTTGTTTGTCCACATTACCGATTTCGATGGCGCGGATTTCTGCGCGGATGGCGATCATCGCATCGCAAAACCTGTCTAGTTCGGCCAAGGATTCGCTTTCTGTTGGTTCGACCATCACGGTTCCGGCGACTGGCCAAGAGACAGTGGGGGGATGAAAACCATAGTCAATCAGGCGTTTAGCGATGTCATCGACTTCAATTTCGGCGGTCTTTTTGAATTCCCGCAAGTCGAGGATGCACTCGTGGGCGACGAAGCCGTTGGTGCCTTTGTACAGGACGGCGTAGTGATTTTCTAAGCGTTTGGCGATGTAGTTGGCATTGAGGATGGCGACTTCGGTGGCTAATTTCAGACCTGCTCCACCCATCAGGGCGATGTAGACCCAGGAAATCGGTAAAATGCTCGCGCTACTCCAAGGGGCGGCAGAGACTGCACCGATGCCTTTTTCGCCGCCCATCGGGATGACTTTGTGGGTGGGGAGATAGGGTGCCAGATGTGCCATTACGCCGATCGGACCCATGCCTGGGCCGCCGCCACCGTGGGGAATGCAGAAGGTTTTGTGGAGGTTAAGGTGACAGACATCTGCGCCGAAGTCACCTGGGCGACATAAGCCGACTTGGGCGTTGAGGTTGGCACCATCCATGTAGACTTGTCCGCCGTGTTCGTGGACGATCGCGCAAATCTCGACGATTGCTGCCTCAAATACGCCGTGGGTGGAGGGATAAGTTACCATCAGGGCGGCTAGTTTGTCTGCATGTTTGGTGGCTTTGGCGCGGAGATCGGCAACGTCGATGTTGCCATCATTGTCACACGCGATCGGGACTACCTGCATCCCAGCCATGACTGCGCTGGCGGGGTTGGTACCGTGGGCGGATTGGGGGATGAGGCAGACGTTACGATCGATATCGCCGCGCTGGTGGTGATATTCACGGATGACTAATAACCCAGCATATTCACCTTGGGAACCCGCATTGGGCTGGAGGGAGATCGCGTCAAAGCCTGTAATTTCGGCTAACCAGCGTTCGAGGTCGTCAAATAACACTTGATACCCCTGCGCTTGTTCGACGGGTGCGAAGGGGTGAATTTGCCCGAATTCTGCCCAGGTTACGGGTACCATCTCGGAGGTGGCGTTGAGTTTCATCGTGCAGGAACCGAGGGGAATCATGCCGTGAGTGAGGGACAGATCCTTCGATTGCAGACGGGTGATATACCGCAGCAATTCGGTTTCGGAGTGGTAAATATTGAAGACGGGGTGAGTCAGGTACTCGGAGGTGCGGGCTAAGGTTGAGGTTTGGATACTGGAAGTGGAGCTATTAGTCTCGATTTCGGAGAAGGTGAAATCGGGTGCTTTGTCTCCTGCAAAGATTCGCCATAAATCCATCACATCGGCAGGGGTGGTGGTTTCTTCGAGGGAGATGCCGACGTTATTTATGTCAATGTGACGCAAGTTAATTTGTTGAGATTTTGCCCGTTCTAAGATGGTAGTAGCATCTCCAGATATTTTTACCTGGAGAGTGTCAAAATAGGGTGCGTCGCCGATCGAGTAACCTAGTTTAGTTAAGCCAGTGGCGAGGATGGTAGTCAGATTGTGAATGCGGGAAGCGATCGATCTTAATCCCTCTGGGCCATGATAAACCGCATACATCCCCGCCATAATTGCCAGCAGGACTTGGGCGGTACAAATATTACTCGTCGCTTTGTCTCTGCGGATATGTTGTTCGCGGGTTTGAAGTGCCAAGCGGAGGGCGGTTTTACCCCGTTTATCTTTGGATACGCCGACTAACCGACCAGGGATTTGACGCTTGTAAGCATCTTTGGTCGCAAAGTAGGCAGCATGTGGCCCACCATAACCTAATGGTATCCCGAAACGTTGAGTATTTCCGACGACGATATCTGCGCCAAATTCTCCAGGTGGTTTGAGCAATGTGAGGCTGAGTAAATCGGCGGCGATGGTCACGATCGCACCTGCTTTGTGAGCCTGTTCGATTACTTCTTGATAATCATAAACAGCTCCATCAGTTGCCGGATATTGTAGTAACACCCCGAATATTTGTAGGCTGAAATCGATCGATCTGTGGTCGCCAACTATGACTTCAATTCCTAATGGCAACGCACGGGTTTTAATTACGTCAATAGTTTGGGGATGGCAAGCTTCGGAAATCCAGAACGTATTGAATTTCGTCTTCTGAATACCATAACTCATACTCATGGCTTCCGCTGCTGCTGTACCTTCGTCGAGCAGCGAGGCATTCGCGATCGCCATCCCTGTCAGATCCATAATTACGGTCTGATAATTGAGTAAGGCTTCCAATCTGCCCTGAGAAATCTCTGGCTGATAAGGCGTGTATTGAGTATACCAGCCAGGATTTTCGAGGATATTTCTTTGAATAACTGTCGGGGTAATGCAGTTGGCATAGCCCATGCCAATATACGAGCGAAAAATCAAGTTTTTCGCAGCGATTTGTTTGAGCTTATTTAAAACAGTATATTCACTTTGAACCGTTTCAATTGCTAACGGTTGCTGGAATTGAATCGCGGCTGGTACCGTGCGATCGACCAACTCAGCTAAACTAGATAGACCCAGTATCCCCAACATCCGATCGATGTCTGCTGACTGTGGCCCAATATGCCGCTGAATAAACTCAGCATCTGCCCAAGGATTGGCTGTGGTAGCCCGAGCGGTTGTTGCATGAGTAAACCGAGTTGGAGATTGAGTCATAGAAGTTGGAGTAGTGAGGAATACTGTATCTAAATGTAATAGATTTAGGTAGGTTTGGAAATGTATAGATCGAGTAGATCGTCAACTAAATTCAGTCATTATGTCGATCTCTTTCTCTTCATCTAAGAGTTCCCTATGCACCTTCAACTTTAACGCGATATTCAGTCGCCGAAAATGTGCCTTCGAGTTCGCTGGCATCTGCGACTTGGACTTCGAGTAGCCAGCCAGTTGTGTAGGGATCGGTGCTGATGATTTCTGGTGCCTCGATCGCTTTATCATTACGCTTGATGACTTTGCCACTAATTGGGGCTTTGAGATCTTCGACAGCTTTGACAGACTCGATCGATCCAAAGGCACTGCCTTTAGTAATCATATCTCCAACCTCAGGTAATTCGACAAATACGATATCCCCCAACTGATCTACCGCAAAGGCACTCACACCGATTTTAGCGATGTCTGCGGCTAAACTTACATACTCATGCGTATCGACGTAGCGTAAATTATCGGGATATTCCAAGCTCATATCGCGTTGTTCTATGATGTTCTGCTCTAGCATAGCGATTTATGGCTCATTGGCGTAGCCTCATCACGTAGTACTTGAGTGTTATTATGCTAAAAAGATTGGATATTTTAGCCAAAGATGAAAAATCACCTGTTGCTAACTGCCCTATTGAGCGCGACTACCATCCTTAATGCTGTTTCACCTGCATTGGTTTCACCAGTAGATGTCGAGCGCATCGCCAAACAAACAACCGTCGAGATTACCAAGTGCGGTAGCGGATCTGGTGCGATCGTCCAGAAAAATGGTAATACTTACAGTGTGCTGACGGTAGCTGATGTTGTCAAAAGTAGTGGCTGTGAGCTGGTAGCACCAGACAATACTAGATATCAAGTCACGCAGGTAAAAGCTTTTCCCAACAATATCGATCTGGCGGTAGTTAGTTTTAATAGTAGTCAGAATTATTCAGTTGCCAAACTCATCGACAATTCCGATCGAGTCGCAGCAGGCGCACCGCTATATGTGTCAGGGCTTCCGGTATCTTCTTCAGCCGTCAACTCATTTGTCAAAGGCGAAGTTGTCGCCAATCCGCCGCAGCAGCAACAGGGCAAAGGCTACTCGCTTATTTATAGTACTAATCGGAATATTTCACCAGGGCACAGTGGTAGCCCTGTGTGGAACGATCGCGGCGAACTAATTGCGATTCAGGGACAAGGGGATCTTCAGCGTCAAGTAGTGATGAATACTGACGTGCGGGTGAAGACTGGATTCAATTTGGGGATTACAGTCAATACTTTTACTAAATTTGCCGACTCCACAGGGATACGTGGTTATGTTCCCGTGCTAGTCGCAGCCAAACCCAATCCAGTAGACGATCTGATTGCTAGTGCATTACTAAAAGAGCGTAAAGGTGACTATCGGGGGATGTTGGCGGATCTGGAGCGGAGCATTTTTCTAGATTCCCAAAATTCTCGGCTTTACTATAGCCGTGGTGTTGCTAAGTCGATGCTAGGCAATAGAGATGCGATCGAAGACTACAATTTCGCGATCTCTCTCAATCTAAATGATGCCCTCATCTACAATAACCGTGGCGTTGCCAAGGCGGAATTCGGGGATAAAAAAGGGGCGATCCTGGACTATAAACGCGCGATCGCGATCGATCCAAATTATGCCGATCCCTACTATAATCGCGCTCTGGCTCAACTCGGATCTGGCGATAAAAACGGTGCGCTCTCAGATTTCGATCGCGCCATTGCCCTCGATCCTAACTTCGATCGAGCCTACTTTAGCCGAGCTGGTGTCAAGTCCAGCTTAGGAGACAAAAAAGGAGAGATCGATGATTTGAACCGCGCGATCGATCTCAATCCTAACTACTTTCAAGCTTACTATAAACGCGGTCTGGCTAGAGTGGCATCGGGCGATAAAAAGGGGGCGATCTCTGACTACGATCGAGCGATAGTTCTCAAGCCCAAAGAGTCAGAAATATACAACGATCGGGGCGATCTAAAGTCTCAGATCGGCGATAATAAAGGTGCGATCGCCGATTACAGTAATGCGATTATTCTCAATCCCAGCAGTGCTAGAGCTTATGCTAATCGTGGATCGATCCAGTCCAAATTAGGCGATAAAAAAGCCGCGCTCCTCGACTTGAAAAAAGCCGCAAATCGATACAAACAACAAAAGCAAACAGCCAGCTATCAAAAAACGATCGCCCAAATCAAACAACTTGGTTCCTGAGCAATGATATCGCGCTCACTTACCGACTGATTCTCAACATTTGATTTCTACCCCAATTAGCTCAGAAGCAAAAAGGGTATTGCCCAACCTGATATTTATCACTGAGAGTGTTAAAGTTGGCTTTTTTTGGGATCGGGCTTGAGCGCGAAAGTAGCGATCGAGATTCCCAAAACCGAGAGAATTGCAGTAGGAATAAAGGCATTAGTATAGCTACCGAAAATATCTTTGGCACTACCAGCAACTAGTGTTCCAGCTAAAGCTCCTGCCCCATAAGCTGTAAAAACTATGCCATAGTTTTTAGTGTAGTTGACCGGATTAAACATCGATAGTGTTGCCGTAGGCGCGATCGCCAGCCATCCGCCCAGAGACAACCACAACAAACTAAAGGCAAAAAAGTAATTGGCAACTTGACCTTTGCCAGTATTTAACATCACGATCGAGGCGACTAGAATCATTACATAGGAAATAATCGCGGTCATTTTAGGCTTAATTCGATCGGTTAACCAACCGAAAATTGGGCGACCAATCCCGTTAAAGATCGCAAAAATTGACACTGAAGCAGTAGCCATATTGGTGTCGAGTCCGATGATTTCCTTCCCCACATTATTGGCAATTCCCACCGCCATCAAA
>JAJAZF010000330.1 GCA_026785875.1 Chamaesiphon sp.
GGGATGTCCTCATCTTGAAGATCGACTGTAGACCCAATTATCGCCGCAGGTGCGGGAGGTAAGCTACCGATCGGGACAATATTAATAATTGCTGTTTTAGGGTTGTTTAATTCCTGTCCCAACTTTACTAATGGTGAAATTCCCATCCAGGCGTAGGTTTCTTTCTCCAAATCTGACATTTCAACGGCGATTACTTCTGGTGGTTCGATCGTCGGACGAGTAGGCTTGACTCGCTGAGGTTTCCCAGGACGTTGCTCTTGTTCAACTAAATCGGCGGTGGTGGTGGTTAAGCTATCCTCCGCCAATTCTGCTGCTGGAAGTGGCTCTGGAAGTGGCTCTGGAAGTGGCTCTGGGACAAATGCTTCGATCGCTGGCGGCGCAAAATTACGACTGACTAGAGTCGCCCGCGCGTTATCATCAGACGGGGAAGGGGCATTACGATTGGGGATGACAGCGCGACTAACAGCATTAGTGTTAGGCATCGCAATGCGTGGAGTATCGCTAGTGGGTGTCGGACGCGGTACATTCCGAACTACCTCTTCGCGTTCGGTGCGCCCTACTCGGCGGCGACGTTTTTTGCTACCGTTCTGCTGTTGATAGCTAGGATGATTGACTAGATTGAAGTCGTCTTCACCTTCTGTACCCTCTGGATCGAAGGTATCCCATTCTGCTGCTGCTGGTGCTGGTGCTGGTACCGACTGACGTGGATCGGGTAATGTCCGCTCGTTGCGACGGGGACTTCTAGTCAATCCTCTGCCTGAGAGGGATGTATTGTCAGTAGTACTAGTGCGATGGCGGTGTTCGCGTTGAGGTGCGGTAGAAACTAGCGAAATCGGCACTGCTTCACCGTCTGCACCATAAACTGCTTCGCCAGGAACGTGCGCTAAATGTCCTAAACCGCCACAGGTGCTACAGGTTTCGCCAAATAACTCATAGATATTTTGACCCTCACGTTTGCGGGTGAGTTCGACTAGTCCTAATTCGGACAATTGGGCAATTTGGGGTCTGGCTTTATCAGCTCGAAGTTGTTTGTTAAAATGCTCCAGTACTTGGAGTTGATCTTTGCGGTAATCCATATCGATAAAGTCGATGATGATCACCCCAGCGATATTCCGCAGCCGCATCTGGCGGGCAATTTCTGTTGCTGCTTCACAGTTTGTCCATAGTACTGTTTCGCGCGAGGTGTTCGATCGAGTGAAGGAACCAGAGTTGACATCAACTACCGTCAATGCTTCAGTCGGTTCGATGATGATATAACCGCCTGAAGGTAGGTCTACTCTGGGTTTTAATGCTTCTCTAATTGCGGCATTGACTCGGAAATATTCGAGAATCGGTTGGCGTTCTCGATGCCTGTCTACTACGACTCCTTGAGGTAGTTGACCGTCATTCCAGCCCAATAGGGTCTGCTTGACCCGTTTGAGTCCCTGATCGGAGTCTACGACAATGCGGTTGACATCCGCCGAAAACATGTCTCTGAGGACTCTTTGGATGAAATCATCATCGCGATTGAGTAAGGCTGGCGCACGGGTGGAATTTGCATCCTGCTGGACGATCTCCCACTGTTTTTGGAGTTGTTCTAGATCTTCTAGAATTGCCTCTTCTGTGGTGTCTTCCGCTTCGGTTCGCACGAGTAGACCCATCCCTGCTGGTTTAGCCAGGACGGCTAAAGCTCTGAGCCGATTTCGCTCGCCTTCAGTCCGAATCCGGCGGGATAGATTTACCCCTTTACCAAAGGGAATCAACACGACATAACGACCAGGGAGGCTGACATTTCCAGTCAGTCGGGGGCCTTTATTTCCGGTTGGTTCCTTCATGATCTGCACCAGCACTTTTTGCTGTGGTGCAAGCAATTCAGTAATAGAGCCAGCACTACGTCTGAGTCTAAGTGGCCCTAAATCGGTAACGTGGATAAATCCATTGCGAGAAGGTTCGCCGATGTTGATAAACGCAGCATCGATCCCTTGTAACACATTTTCGACGATGCCAAGATAGATATCACTGACCTGATGTTCTCCGGTCGCTACTACCAATTCTTGAATTTGGTCTTCCCCAAATACGGCACCAATACGGTGTTGCTCCGCAATAATTATTTGCTTTGGCATTCAATTTCCTCGAAAATTAGCAGCATGTCCGGTCACTGAGAATCGATGGGTGCCGAGCGGTGCTGGTATGATGTAACGTAATTTGTCCAAGTAACTAACTGCTTTGTAATTAATTGGGATCGATCGCCAAGCCTGAGCGATCGTGTCTTGAGATACTGCCGATCGGCAAAAGTATCCCATCGGGAGTTAGATGGTGGACATCTGTCTACGTCGTTGGGTGCTAAATGATGCACTCACACTAGAGATGTAGATGTATGGCTCTCGATCGACGATCGTGTCAGCTTTGTTGGTGTGTGTCTTGAGGAAATGAGCATTGCGTGGCAACTGAGGTCATAGACTAAGTTCTACAGAGTGGATGCTACGGTGTGGCGCAGCCTCGCTATTTTCCTACGATCTTCAGATCCCAGCTACTTGATGGTCATTTACCTCTAGGCACTGCATCTGACTGAGTAAAGAATGTCTCGAACAGCAGATCTGCTTTCTCTGCCAAAATACTTGACAAACAACAATTGTTTGGCTGGTATCTGTTGGAGAGAATCTACCCAAATATTAGTTACGAGTAAGTTCGTAGCAATTGGGCTTACATCTTCAGATGACCCCAGCGATCGATATCAACTCCAAACAGGGTTGTATCTGTAGCTTTCTAAAATAGAGCGAACTGGAGCGATCCTCCAATCCTCACTAGATCCATTGCACTTTGTAATTAGCTACAAGGATGGTGGTATGTCCAGAATCCACGAAAATTTTGTCAAGTAGGCGATCGCATCCAGTTTGGATTACCGGAAGGATTAGGAAGATCGGCTTAACTTACTCTTCTTTGGGGCGATCGCTCCTGGTTATCTTCGATTATAGCTGTAAATTGTCACGATCTCAAAGCTAACTTCCGCAGACTCTGAATCGTCTCGATTGTCGCCATTGCGACTCGATCGATTTGCTCCACTGTATTATTGTGCCCAATTCCGAACCTAAGAGCTGCATAAGCCAGAGATTCCGATCGTCCTAGTGCCTTCAAAACGTGTGAAGGCTCAATTTTGGCGGAACTACAAGCGGCTCCCGATGAGAGGGCGACAGTGGGACGCAAGCCCAGCAGGAGGGCATTCCCATCGACTCCAGCGATACTAATATTTAGATTCCCAGGCAGTCTTTGGGTGGGATGACCGTTGAGATAAATCCCCTCAACCTGACTCAATTGCGACCACAATCTGTCACGCAATTCGAGCAGTCTCGCTGTTTCCATCTCCATTTCGACGAGAGCGATTTCGACAGCTTTGGCAAAACCGACGATCTGGGGTGGGTATAGTGTACCCGATCGCATTCCTCGTTCGTGTCCGCCACCATGCAGTTGTGGTGACAATTTGACGCGGGGATTGCGCCGCCGCACATATAATGCACCGATGCCTTTTGGCCCATATACTTTATGTGCCGTCAGCGACATCAAATCGATGTTTAATAAATCGACATCTAAGGGGATTTGACCGATCGCTTGCGCCGCATCAGTATGAAATAAAACTCCATGTTCTCGACAGATCTTACCAATTTCTGCAAGTGGTTGCAAAACACCGATCTCGTTATTAGCTGCCATGATCGAGACTAAGATCGTATCTGGACGGATGGCTTTTTCTAAGATATCAAGATCGACTAAACCATCGGGTTCGACAGCTAAATAAGTAACTGTAAATCCTAATGATTCTAAGTACTGACAAGGATCTAATACGGCATTGTGTTCGGTTTGGAGGGTAATGATATGTTTCCCCTTAGAAAAATAGGCTTCGGCAACACCCTTGAGGGCGAGATTATTGGCTTCCGTTGCACCGCTGGTAAAGACGATTTCTTCGGTACTTGCTCCAATTGCGGCGGCGATGGTTTCTCTAGCTCCAGTTATTGCCGCTTCCGCCGCCCATCCATACTGATGGGTGGTACTAGTCGGATTGCCAAAATGCTCGGTAAAATATGGCAACATTGCCGCTAGTACGCGCGGATCTACAGGCGTTGTGGCATGTCGATCGAGATAGATTGGTAAGTGTCGATCTGTGGACATTGATGATGAGGTTTTAGGTTTGATTCGATCGAGGTTGGTTGGAGTGGATGCGTGGATCTACCCACGAGTCGGCTAGACTTCGCTTCGGGTTGGCTTACCCCCCTCTATAAGGCTACCGTGTATACACAAGTAGAAACTAGCTTCGTTTGAGGTTGATTTACCCCCCCAACCCCCCCTTATAAAGGTGGGGCTTTTGCCCCCTCCCCTTTATAAGGGGAGGGCTGGGGTGGGGTAAAGATCTTCGCCCCTCACCCCACAAGAGCGCATGTCGAAGATCGATCGCCCAAAGCACAGACAACAGAATACTCCGATCTTACTAGAATCACCAGCACCCAACAACAGCAAAAAAGACACCGCAATTTATTACGGTGTCTATCCAAGTAAGATATTTACAGAATATTAACTAGTCGTCGGACATTACTTAAACTTACGCTTTGGTGCTAGCTTTTAGTTTCTTTCTCATGCGGAATGCTGCTGTACCAC
>JAJAZF010000331.1 GCA_026785875.1 Chamaesiphon sp.
AAACTAAGCTCCAACTTTTGCAGTCGAACGTTGTTTGCGACGACCGACTGGTGCAACACCAGTACTAGCACTTGCACCAACAGCGACATTAGCTTGATTTGCAGTAGAGCCATCTTCAGGCGTTTGCATCATCAAGACTAGTAGTGGGCGACTTTGCAATTCGCGACGTACCAGACGTTGGAGCGCGGATTCTAATTCTGTTTGGAGTCCAACCCAGTCTACATCAAGCTGACCAGATTCAAACGTGCGGGCAAACCTGTCCCAACGATCGATCAAACAGTTTTCGATGGTCTTTTGAATCAACGCTGCAATCAGCGATTGTTCGACAGCAGTGACGACACCCCGCAGATTAACCTGTGGCTTGACCATCATTTTACCATCGAGTCCGATCGCGAGGGCAACAGTGACTACACCGTCTCCGGCGAGCTGTTTGCGTTCTTCCATGACCTGTGCTTGGTCGTGGACAATCCCCGCGTTGTCTACTAGTTGAATTCCTGAAGGAACTTTACCAGCTTTACCGATGCTATTTTCAGTCAGCTCGACGATATCACCATTATCGATGATTACCATATTTTCGGCTGGAATGCCAGTGCTTTGAGCAGTTTGGGAGTGCTTGATCAGCATCCGGTGTTCGCCGTGAACTGGGATAAAGTATTTAGGACGAGTCAGACTCAGCATTAGCTTCTGATCTTCCTGACAACCATGTCCAGAAACGTGAATCCCTTTATCGCGCCCGTAAATAACGTTAGCTCCCTGCATCATCAGTTTATCGATGGTGTTGACTACCGCGATCGTATTGCCTGGGATTGGGTTAGCTGAGAAGATAATTGTATCGCCTTTGCGAATCCGTACTTGGCGATGTTGACCATTCGCAATCCGTGTCATTGCTGCTAATGTTTCACCCTGGGAGCCAGTGGTAAGCACTAGGACTTTGTTGTCGGGGAGATGATTGGCTGATTGCAGCGGTTCAAATACGTCATCGGGACAGTTGATATAACCTAGGTTCCGAGCGTGAGCGATCACATTGAGCATCGATCGACCGACTACACAGACTTTGCGATTGTACTTCATGGCGATCTCGATCGTCATGTTGATCCGGTGCACGGACGATGAGAAGGTAGTTACCATCACTCGCCCAGGAGCTTGAGAGATAAACCTGTCGAGATTGGGGAATACCGAACGTTCTGATGGGGTAAAGCCAGGTATTTCGGAATTGGTGGAGTCACTAATCAGACACAAGACACCTTTTTCACCATGCTCGGCTAGTTTGGCGTAGTCATAGGCTTCACCATCAACTGGAGTATGGTCAAATTTGAAGTCTCCGGTATGGATGACGACACCTACAGGAGTATGCAGTGCAACTGTAAAGCTATCGGCGATCGAGTGGGTGTTCCGAATAAACTCGACGAAGAAGGATTCACCAATTCTGACGATATCACGCGGTGCGACTGTTTTAATTTTGGTGCGATCGGCAACTCCAGCTTCTTCTAATTTACCCTGCAATAGTGCCATCGCCAAGCGAGGTCCGTAGATGATGGGGATGTCAAATTGCTTGAGGTGATAAGGAATCCCACCAATATGATCTTCATGTCCGTGAGTGACGATCATGCCTTTGATTTTGTGCTGATTTTCCCGCAGATAAGTCATATCTGGCAAGACAATATTAATCCCGTGCATTCCATCTGTAGGGAAAGCTAATCCTGCATCGAGTAGTAAAATCTCGTCGTTAATTTCAAAGACGCAGGTATTTTTACCTATTTCATGTAAACCACCCAATGGGATGATTTTGAGCGTAGGTTCGTTAGGATTTTTAGCGATTGTCGGTGCGGTAGATGATTTGATGATTGGACGCATTTAGATAAACTTAGATAATTTGGATTATTTTTAGAAAAAACTGATGATTTCGATCGATTAACTGTTCATGGTTCAACTCTGGCACGTTGTTTTCCCCACTAGTTAAGATTGAAAAACTATAGATGCGATCGCCGCGATATCGATCCTGTTCGTTCGCAATAACTGCTATTCAACTGCGATGAGGTTAACGATAGCAGCAGTTCTACCCTCTGTCCGATCGCGAATAGATAATACTGCCTACTAAAACTATGCGCTAGAAATTTGCACTGGCTATTATTAAACTAACTGAATATTTTTTATTAAAGCTGATAATACTAAGACTTACGCTTATTATCAACTTCAGACTTATTGCGCTCGAACAGGATTAAATCGGTTAGATTCGCACAGCTTATGATGCTAACTTGTCACATTCTAACTTAGTGGCTTCTAAGCTGGTTTATACTTTTGCCTCATTACTCTAGTTGTATCACAATATCGGCGATGGGTCAATGAATCAACGATGGATTCTTGGTTGTATTTGTGTTCGCCGTTGGCGTAACCTTTGCTGAGGAAAACTCAATTAGTCCCTGTTGTTGGAGTAACTGTTCGAGTACAGGCAATAGTTCGAGCGGTAATTCACACAAAGGTAAGCGAAGTCCACCAACTTCCCAACCTTGCAATTTCAATGCTGCTTTAATTGTCATTGGATTGGGTGCCATAAATAACCCTTTGAATAGGGGTAGCATTTTAATGTGCATCTGAGTGGCGAGGCGATTGTGACCTGACTCGAAGGCAGTAATCATCGCTTGGATTTCATTCCCAACTAAATGACTGGCAACGCTGACTACTCCAGTCCCACCGACAGCTAGGAGCGGCAATGTCAAAGAATCATCACCTGAATAGATTGCAAAATCTGATGGTGTCAGGCTGCGAATCTGACTAGCTATGTCTAAATTGCCTGTGGATTCCTTGATCGCGACAATTCCGTCTAATTGAGCTAACTTGCCGACTGTCTCAGGTTCTAACTGCTGTCCAGTCCGAGCAGGAATATTGTAGAGCATCATCGGCAGGTCGCAAGCAGACGCGATCGCGGCAAAGTGCTGATACAAACCAATTTGTGGTGGTTTATTGTAGTAAGGCACTACCTGTAAACTGCCGTCTACTCCTAGTTTAGCAGCTTTTTGGGTAGCTTCGATCGCTTCACTCGTAGAATTTGACCCAGTACCTGCAATTACTTTAGCTCGACCAGCTACAGCTTTTTGGACGACCTGAAAAAGCTCATACTCTTCATCCCAACTTAAAGTCGGCGATTCACCTGTGGTACCACAGACCACAATCCCATCCGAACCATTTGCTG
The DNA here is from genome assembly GCA_026785875.1 of Chamaesiphon sp. Lineage (GTDB taxonomy): Bacteria > Cyanobacteriota > Cyanobacteriia > Cyanobacteriales > Chamaesiphonaceae > Chamaesiphon. The sequence continues at coordinate 3,191 of JAJAZF010000331.1, forward strand.
CTAGATGCGCTGCTAATCTCTCTGCTTCAGCATAATGAACATTGCCTTCTTTATCGAAGGGCGTGACCATTGCCGTGATGACTCGTCCAAAATCGATTGTCATGGGGAAGGGGTTAGGTGTTAGGTGTTAGGTGTTAGGCTTTAGGCATATCTCTAGGGGCGGGTTGATGCCATCGATGACGCTTGCTGTGAAGATTTAATTCAACCCGCCCTCACTCATTAATAATACTGAACTGGAGTATTGGTAGTTTATCAGTGAATTATGGCGAAATCGCACACCCTTTTGCTATGGCTTGAGCCAATTTTGCTCAACTAGCAGTTCGGCAATTTGGACGGCGTTGAGAGCTGCACCTTTGCGGATTTGGTCGCCGCAGAGCCACAATTCCAACCCATTCGGATGAGAGATATCTTGACGAATCCGCCCGACTAAGACCTCATCTTTGCCAGAAGCATCGATCGGCATCGGGAAATAATTATTAGTCCAGTCTTCGACCAATTTTACACCAGGAGCATGGGCAAGGATCGATCGAGCCTTGTCTGGATCGAACGGGGTCGCAAATTCGAGGTTAATCGCTTCAGAATGGGCGCGCAGCACTGGGACGCGGATACAGGTAGCCGTAACGCGCAGATCTGGCGTACCAAAAATCTTGCGAGTTTCATTGACCATTTTCATCTCTTCTTCACAATATCCATGTTCGTCAATCGGGGTATTGTGAGGAAATAAATTAAATGCCAGAGGATAGGGGAAAATTTCGGGCTTAGGTGTTTTCCCGTCCAAGATGTCCCGACTTTGGGTTTCTACTTCCGCCATTGCTCTAGCACCTGCACCACTGGCTGACTGGTATGTCGCCGCTACGATGCGTTGAATCGGCTGGATTTGGTGGAGGGGATAAATTGCTACTGCCATTAAAATGGTCGTGCAGTTGGGATTGGCGATGATGCCCTGGTGATGAGCCGCTGCACTTGGATTGACTTCAGGAATGACTAGTGGCACATCGGGACGCATCCTGAAGGCACTAGAGTTATCGATTACTACCGCTCCAGCCGCGACAGCCAGGGGAGCTAAAGCTTTAGAGGTAGAACCGCCAGCAGATGCCAGTACGATATCGATACCTTCAAACGATCGACTATCCACTACTTCTACCGTAATTTCCTCACCCCGAAACTTTAACTTGGTACCTGCGGACTTGGGTGAGGCAAAAAGTTTGAGTTCGGCAATTGGAAAATTGCGACTTGCGAGTAGT
>JAJAZF010000332.1 GCA_026785875.1 Chamaesiphon sp.
TCGATCTCTAGTAATAGCGATTTCGATGAATTTAACAACAACGAACAATTTTCAGATTCTTTCCACCTCCAAACCACAGTCGTACCCGAACCAGAACAAGAAATCGTCGATGCTTTTGAAAGATTAGATCTCAGCGGCGATCTCTCTTTTGATACCGATGCGCCAGAGCTATTATCGGCTTTATCTGGTTTCCTCTTTGAACCTGCGCTAGAGGAAGCATCTTCGGCAGTATTTAGAGTTACACCCAAGCCTCAAGCAGACTATCTAGCAAAAGAAGCAGCAGATCTACTCACAGCTCTGGCAGCAGCCCCAGAACTCATCGACGATCTACCTGCCGACAGAGAACACACTTCGTCAGTCCAGCCGACAGCCCTAGCCGAGCAAACTATCCGCGTCGCCACCAAACAATTAGAAGAGATTGGGGATCTATTTGGCGAACTAACGATCGATCGAAATGGACTAAATCTCAATCTACAGGGACTACGCCAGTTAGTCGGCAATCTCCAAGCCAAAGTTAAACAACTAGAACAGTCCAACTTCAACCTGCGAGCAGCTTATGACAGCACAGCCGGAGAAATATCTAGAGATCCTGAGGCAACTTGGACTCAGAACACTACTAGTGCCAGCGGTTTTACTAATGAATTAGATATCCTCGAATTCGATCGATATAGCGAACATCATATTCTCGCTCAGGAAGTGATGGACAACATCGTCCAAATCGAAGAAATTGCCACAGATCTCGATCTCCAACTCAACGATACCGAACGCACCAACCGCAACCTCAACCGTACCGCCAAACAACTGCAAACAGGCTTAACTAAAGTCCGAATGCGCCCGATCTCCGAACTATTCAATCGCTTTCCCAGAGCCATCCGAAACCTATCGATCGAACATGCCAAACCGATCGATCTTCGACTTAAAGGCGGCACTACCCTCATCGAGCGGAGCATCCTCGAAGCTCTCAACGATCCCTTGATGCACTTACTCCGCAACGCCTTCGATCACGGCATCGAATCGAGTGCAGTCCGCCGTGCTCATGACAAACCAGAAACAGGGACGATCGAAATCGGTGCGACTTATCGCGGCAATCAAACTGTAATTACCATTAAAGACGATGGTGGCGGGATCGACCTCGACAAAATCCGTGCTAAAGTCAAGAAAATGGGCATTGACGATCTCGAAATTGCCAACTTCAAAGACAGCGAACTGATCGATTTAATTTTTGAACCAGGCTTCAGTACCGCCGCTAAAGTTACAGATCTATCTGGACGCGGTGTCGGTATGGACGTAGTGCGTACAAATATTCGCGGATTGCGGGGCGATATCTTTGTCGATACCAAATTAGGCAAAGGTAGCACCTTTACCATCACAGTTCCCTTTACCCTATCCGTCGTCCGCGTCCTGATTGTCGAAGTGAATGGATTGTGGCTGGCAATTCCTAGCAACATCGTCGAAGAAATTATTCTCCTCCATCCCGAACAAGTCATCAGTACCGCCGGACAAAAAATGCTCCAGTGGGAAAACTTCACCGTTCGACTGATTCAACCCGCAAAACACCTGAATTTTTCCAATCTCACTCAAGTAGCTACCGCCAATCTCCCCACCATCAACTGTCCGACAGTATTAATGATCGACCAAGGACAAGATCTAGTTGCACTCGAAATCGATAAATTCTGGGGCGAACAAGAAGTCACCATTCGTCAACCCCAAGGTAATATTAAAATGCCCCCAGGCTTCACTGGCTGTACGATCCTCGGCGACGGACGGATCGTTCCGCTCGTGGACGCGATCGAATTCGTCCGCTGGATCGATGGCAATACCACATCCAAAGCAACCAATAGCACATTCAACTTCCCCACCCAAGACTCCGCCACACTCACACCTACTCCCGCCCAACGATCCCGAATCCTGATCGTCGATGACTCCATCAATGTCCGTCGCTTTGTCGCCCTGACGCTGGAAAAAGCTGGCTACCTAGTCGAGCAAGCCCAAGACGGTCAAGAAGCGATCGAAAAACTCCAAGCTGGTCTCTATCCTCAAGCTATTGTCTGCGATGTCGAAATGCCTCGGATGGACGGCTACGGCTTCCTTGCCACCATCAAAGGTCTAGCTCAGTTCAAAAACATCCCCGTCTTGATGCTCACCTCCCGTAGCGGCGAAAAACACCGCAAAATTGCGATGAATCTCGGTGCCAGCAGCTACTTCTCCAAACCCTTTAAGGAACAAGAATTACTTGCTACTTTGACACAATTAATTGCAACTCCCTTTCTAGGATCGAACTAGAGATCTAGGGTAGTGAGTGGATGGTGGATGGTGGATGGTGGATGGTGAATGGTGCGGATCATTGGGTAGGAAGAGTGAGTGTAGGCTGTGTTAGGCATCAGCCGTAACGCACCAGGGTAGTGAGTGGATAGTGAATGGTGAATGGTGGATGGTAGATGGTGAATGGTGCGGATCATTGGGTAGGAAGAGTGAGTGTAGGCTGTGTTAGGCATCAGCCGTAACGCACCAGGGTTGAGATCGATCTAGGATTGCTAGATCTCCGCCAAACACAATAACAGCAGTAGAATAGTAGCAATATCGGTGAACCTCGATCGCATATGTCTAGTGTCAAACTCGAACAAATCAGCCGTAAATTCATTGACGTAGCCGCCCTGCAACAGCAGCGATTTACTGGTATCGATGATATATCCTTCGAGATTCCCGACGGTGAATTTTGGGTACTAGTTGGCCCATCTGGATGTGGTAAATCGACCCTTCTCCGCATTATTGCCGGACTAGAAACCGCCACCAGCGGTGACATCTATATTGGCGATCGATTAGTTAACCAAGTTCCAGCCAGACAAAGAGATGTGGCAATGGTATTCCAAAACTATGCCTTATACCCCCACATGACAGTTGCCGAAAATTTGTCATTTGGAATGCAAATGCGCGGTATAAACAAGTCGATTATTCAACAACGTATCCAAGATGTTGCCAAATCGCTAAAGATCGATACCTTACTCGATCGCAAACCTAAACAATTATCTGGCGGACAGCAACAACGAGTAGCTCTAGGGCGGGCGATTGCTAGATCTCCCCAAGTATTCTTATTAGATGAACCCCTCTCAAATCTCGATGCTGGACTCAGAGAGAATACCCGCAGTGAACTAAAACAACTGCATCAACAAGTCGGAATTACCACAATTTATGTCACCCATGATTGTGTTGAAGCCATGACATTAGCCGATCGAATTGTCGTTCTCGATCGCGGCTACATTCAACAAATAGGTACGCCTAACGAAATTTATCATCATCCTACCAATCAAATGGTAGCAACTTTTATCGGTACCCCACCGATGAATATTATTCCAGCTATCTATCACGATCGGATTTGGAATATCGGCGATAGTAAAATCTCCTGCTCCTCAGAATTAGCCACCCAATTACAACTCCGCAATGGACAAGGCTTAAATCTTGGTATTCGCCCTGAATATCTGACGATCGTTCCAAATTCGACCCCAGACACCCTATCACTCACAGTCCAAACCCTCGAAACCCTCGGTCGCGAAACCCTGCTCAAAGCTCAAATTAACGGTACCTCAACCGATCTCAATCTCCTAGCTCCCCCCAGCACATCGGGACAATTTAACGATCTTCCAGACAAGATGCTGGGTAAACAATTAACCATCCAATTAGCCTCCGAGTGGTTATTTATCTTCGATCCAAGTACCGGACGCAGATTATTTCCCCCAAACACTTAAACAGTTGACAGTTGACAGTTGACAGCCAGTAAGGTGGGCACTTCCCACCAGCTAGGTTTCAGACTCAAACCCCAACTGCTTCGAGAAATCAGGGTTCGATCGCCATTAGCTTACCCAGTAACAAGAGTCTAAAGCCAACGCCTGCATGTGCGATCGTTGTCGATCGGGGGTGTGAATCCCTGGCGCGACAACGAACTGATTACTGATTACTGATTACTGATTTGAGATATTACTGATATCCGTATTCTCAAAAATTGCATGAGCGAGCGTTACCCCGTTGAGATTTGCCTGAGCCAAATTAGCTCCAGTTAAATTTGCTCGGCTCAGATTTGCACCTGTTAGATCGACTCCCGTCAGATTCGCGTAGCGTAAATCTGCACCAATCAGGTTAACTTGACTTAGATTAGCTCCGGCTAGATTAGCCAATCGTAAATCTGCATTTCTTAATGATGCTCGATCTCCATCAATACTTGTTAAATTAGCTCGAATCAATCTAGCTCGATCGAGATTGGCTGACATCAGACTCGCACTGGTTAAATTCGATCGCCATAATGTTGCTCTAGTTAAAACTGCTGCTGACAAGTTAGCACACTGCAAATCGGAACCAGACAAGTTAGCATTAGCCAGTCGAGATTGGCTTAGATCGATCTCTACCAAACATCTTTCGGTCAGACAGATATCTGCTAAATTTGCCAGAATAAAGTCTCGCTTTCCATCCTTATATTGTCTGAGCAACTCATCGGCATTCATTTTCGATTCTCTCCCAAATCCGCTGCGCGAACATCTTCAATATTTGGCGGCTCGATCCCTAAGTTGACTAACGATCGTACCGCCTGATGACGCACCAGCTTCAAAAGTGTGTTTGTTATGTAACGTATTATTAAGTAATGTAACAAAATTTAGACAAAGTTGCAAATAGTTTCGATTGAAGTCAGGTCTTAATAAAATGAATCCCCCAAACCTAAACAGAAATCACCCCAACGCAAAAAACCCCCTCACACTAGTGTGAGGGGGTTTTTTGATTTTAAACTCTTATATCAAACAGATATTAACCGTTGATGGCAGGAGCAGTCAAAGCAACAGGAGTAGCTTCACCAGCAGCTAAATCGAGTGGGAAGTTGTGTGCATTTCTTTCGTGCATTACTTCCATACCGAGGTTAGCGCGGTTGATGATGTCAGCCCAGGTGTTGATGCCGTGACCTTGTGCATCAACAACTGATTGGTTGAAGTTGAAACCGTTGAGGTTGAACGCCATGGTCGATACACCCAAAGATGTGAACCAGATGCCAACGACAGGCCATGCACCGAGCAAGAAGTGCAAGGAACGGCTGTTGTTGAATGAAGCGTATTGGAAGATTAGACGACCGAAGTAGCCGTGAGCTGCAACGATGTTGTATGTTTCTTCTTCTTGACCGAATTTGTAACCGTAGTTCAAGGACTCAACTTCAGTTGTTTCACGAACCAAAGAGGAAGTTACTAATGAACCGTGCATTGCGGAGAACAGTGCACCACCGAAAACACCAGCTACTCCCAACATGTGGAAAGGGTGCATCAGGATGTTGTGTTCAGCTTGGAACACGATCATGAAGTTGAATGTACCGGAGATACCTAAAGGCATACCGTCGGAGAATGAACCTTGTCCGATTGGGTAGATCAAGAATACTGCGGTTGCTGCTGCTACTGGAGCGGAGTAAGCAACACAGATCCAAGGACGCATCCCTAAACGGTAGGAGAGTTCCCATTCACGACCCATGTAGCAGAAGATGCCGATTAAGAAGTGGAATACTACTAGTTGGTAAGGACCACCGTTGTATAACCACTCGTCTAAGGAAGCTGCTTCCCAGATTGGGTAGAAGTGAAGACCGATGGCATTAGATGAAGGGATAACAGCACCGGAGATGATGTTGTTGCCGAACATTAAAGAACCAGCGACTGGCTCACGGATTCCATCGATGTCTACAGGAGGTGCAGCGATGAAAGCGATGATGAAACAGATGGTAGCAGAAAGCAATGTAGGAACCATCAGTACACCGAACCAACCAACATAAATGCGGTTTTCGGTGGATGTGGTCCAGCTACAAAAGCGTTCCCA
>JAJAZF010000333.1 GCA_026785875.1 Chamaesiphon sp.
AGCTTTGCTAAAGTTGATTTGCCGCTACCATTACCACCAACGATAAATACTAGTTCGCCAGGATAGAGCGTCAGATCGACAGGTCCTAGTGTAAAAGTATTTTCCTGCCCTGCAAGCTGGTAGTTATGGGTAGCTTGACGGATATCGATCTGCTTGAATTGACGATCGGTTGTACCGAGCCGCGCTAATGTCTCCGCACGACTAGCCAGAGATAGCCCTAAGGTATCGATCTTGCGGAGTGCTACACCTGCTTGAGTCAGACTGGGTAAAATCGCCAAGGTATTGCCGATCGGTCGCATCAGATAAGATATGGTGAGCACATAGCCCGATAGTAGTTCGGCAGAAACTGTCTGAATTTGGGGTAAGCCGTAGACTAATAATCCCAACAATACAAAGAATGATAACTCACCCACACCGCCAGACAATGCGATCGCCCGTTGAGAGCCAATCCGATATTCGCGCAGAGTAGCGGCGGTGGTTTGTAAATCCTCTTGCACGAAGTCTTCACGACGTTGGAAGTGCAGTTTGAGTTCTTTGATGCCGTTGGTAATTGCTTGAAAGTGCTGCATCAGGGCATCATTTTCTTCCCTAGCTGCGGTAAACGATCGGACTGCTCGATCGATCAGCACTTGCACCAGCGTAATTGACAAGCCCATAAATACTAGTGTCCCCAGCAACACCCACATCGATAGCCAGCCTAGATAAGCTAAAGATGCAATCACGATCGCGGCGTTAACACACAGCGTCGGAATACTAAATACACCACTGGAAATCGCTTGAATATCTTCAGTCAGAGTAGCAAGTAGGCGACTACTACCGAGTTCTTCTAGATGTCGCAATGGTGATGCCAAAATCCAACCACTAATCCGCAACCGCAGCTTGTAGATGGCATCTTGCGCCAACTGTGCTAACAAAAACTGTGAAATCAAGGTGGTAGTCAAAGCGACAATAACTAGTCCTAAAAAGCCCCAGAATAGTTGCGGTGGTGCTTGGGGCTGGGTTGGGCTAATCTGACCGATCGAGTGATTGATTAGGGCGATCGCGCCAGCACTACCGATCCCACTAATCGATCCGGTAATGGCAGCAGCCAGTACGCTCTTCCAAGATGCTTTTAGCAGAAACTCAATTAAATTCATTTAAATCAGTACATAAATAACCCCCAGAATTGCTGAGGGTTGTTGGATAGATCCGTAAAATGTACCAACAGTGACATATCCAGGTGCTTACCCACCCGACTCTGAATCAAAGATTACAGAGCAATTGGTCGGCTAGCCGACCAGTAGGGCTTCAAGTCCTTGGCTACTCGCTTCATTGGCTTGGCATCCCAGTAGCCTCCACGAGCGTTGTTTATACTCCGCGTGATGACCCACCGCAGAGTTTTAAATACAGGTGCAGACATCCGTATGGCAGTCCGACTAGTCATTCCCAGTTCTTTTGTTCTGATGTAAAAAGCTGGATGGCGACTGCACCAATAACTACATTCTACCAAATTCGAGAGATGTTTGTATTGAAAAGCTCGCGCCCAAATCTATGATTGCTTGCTGATAGCCCATCCCCTCCGCTGCTTGCTGTCTGCGGAGGGGATGGGCGATTGGAGATGGGACTCGTCACACAGCGAACATTCTTCTACTGGTCGGGTGACCCGACCAATCCGTCGCTCGGCTTCGCCAGAGCGCGGGGCTGCTGCTGTTAAAGCTCAACAGTCAAAAGCGATTAGGACATTTCTTGAATAATGTAGTCAAAATAGGGAGCTGCTGCTGCGGCATCTTCCTCGCTGAGGCGGCTTAAAGATGCTACTTTGAGTGCGGCGATCGAATCAGCCATACCTGCAACTGGAACGCCGAGGGAGTTATACATATCCCGTACACCAATCAAGCCAATTTGTTCGATCGGTCCGATATCTCCAGCGAGGACTCCATAAGTGACTAACCGGAGGTACCAACCATAGTCTCTAATACACTGACTGCGTTGTTTTTGTCCGTAAGCGTTACCACCAGGTGCAATATAGTCGGGGTGGAGCTTCCACAACTGCTTACTTGCTTGCTCGACAATTTTTTTCTCACCCTCTGCTAGAGTGGTAACGATCCGAATCCGCTGTTCGCCAGTTTGCAGAAATGACTGGATATTTTTGAGTTCTCCGCTACTGGGGTAGCGCAGATCGTCATCGGCTTTGAGAATAACTTGACTAACTACACTCATATTAATTGCGAAAGGATTTTTAAATATCTTCTATTAGAGTAGTTTATCTACTCTGGGTGCCACAAGTGAAGAAATAAGTCAGAGAATATGAGGATCTTTGGTAAATCTTTACAATTTGGGTAAAGAGCATCAACCGCAACTAAACACCGAACAATGGGTTGGGGGTTAATTGCCCATGCCGATTGCTACACTATTCTCTATTATTCCCTATTTCTTAACTTGCTGACAACCCAGACTATCGCGGGTGGCGACTCCAGTTACCGGATTTGTCCCTTCGGCTGTTTCGCAGAGTAGTTTGGCTTGCGCTCGATCGATCAGAGCATCGGTAAAATCAGCTCCAGTAATTTTGGCACCATAGAATCGCGATCGGGTCAGGGTGGCTTCGGTTAAAATAGCATTAGTCAGATCGGCTTCATCAAAGGTGGCTCGATCGGCTAATGCACCAGTTAGATTGGCTCCTGATAGATTTGTCTTGAGCAGGACTCCCATTGTCAACATGGCATTGGTTAAATTAGCCCCACTAAAATTTACCCCGCGCATTTCTGCCGATACGAATACGCCGCCAGTGAGATCTTGACCTGCAAAGTCTCGACCTTTGAGATCGATCCGACTATAATTGGTCTGACTCCCGATGGCTAGGGTGAAATCGTTTATGCCCAGTGATAACCAGATCCCAGCTAAGATCAGCAACCGAGTCAGATATTGAGAGCAGATAGAGATAAAATTAGGCATCTGAACTTACATGATGATTGAATCGATCGAGATTGAGATGGACATCAAAGCGGTTCTAGGGGAGCTAGATCCAGCGATCGAAACCACACTCCAACAATGGGGCGAACCCCTGCGGTGGGCGATTACAGCCGTCGATCGGGAGACAAATATCGCCCAGATCGAAGCGATTGTAATTAGGGAATAGTGGATGGTGGATGGTGGCTGGTGAATGGTGATTTTTCATTCCAGCAGTGCCCACCAGTAATGTAGGGTGGGCACTGCCCACCAGTTAGGTTTCAGACTAAAACCTAAAACCTAAAGCCTAAAGCCTAAAGCCTAACTCCCTAGAATTGCACTCAGAGCTGGCTTGAGCATGGAATATTGAAAATTAAAGCCTTGAGCCAAAGTTCGGGTGGGGACTACTTGCTGTCCTTGTAGAACGACAATTGCACCTTCGCCTAACATCGCTTCGAGGGCAAAATTGGGGACGGGGAGCCAGGAGGGACGATTCATCACTGTGCCGAGAGTTTGGGCAAATTCTGTCATCGTGACGGGATTGGGCGCAGTCGCATTGTAAACACCCTGCATTTTGGTGTCATTAAGTGCAGCGATGATTAATTTCACGACATCATCGCGGTGAATCCAGGAAAACCATTGATTGCCACTGCCGATCGGCCCGCCGACAAAAGCACTAAAGGGTGCTAACATCTTGCCTAGTACGCCACCATTTTCACCCAAGACAATTCCTAATCGGAGGATGACTACACGGGTACCATTGGCTGTGACTGCTTGGGCGGCTGTCTCCCATGCGGTGCATACTTCGGCGAGAAAATCCGTGCCAGCGGGACTAGTTTCATCAAATTTACTAGTTTCGCTGGTGCCATAATAGCCGATCGCGGA
>JAJAZF010000334.1 GCA_026785875.1 Chamaesiphon sp.
GGATGAGATAGAGCCTTGGATGTTAGCGGGGATTCTGTACTTGGGTGGAGGATTGGGGTTATTACCAATCTACTATCTCCGCAATTTGCGATCGCTCCCTAAAAATAGTTTGCGCCAAAAAGACTGGGGGTGGTTGGGTGCTTCAATCTTAGCAGGGGGAGTAACTGCCCCGGTGTTACTTACAATTGGACTCACTACAACATCTGCAACGGTAGGATCGCTACTGCTCAATTTTGAAGGCGTTTTTACAGCGCTGTTAGCATGCAACTGGTTGTGGGTTTTGTGTAAATTTGATCCGAACCTTTCCAAGGTGGAACTCAATTGAGCATTCAGTGCGTTGGGAGGAAGTATTTTTGACATTTTCCCAGCCCCTTTTCCCAATATTTCTGTTTTCAAAGTACGACAAATCTAGGTCTCTCTCGCTGAAACCTCAAAGGGAATGATGAGGAAGGGGTTAACTCTGGCAGAAATGCCGGAGATTGATCATCGTATACGCCAAGCTTTTCAAGGCATAGTGCAACTTACTGATGCGCTCGAAACGGATCAGTAAGCGCCGAAACTTATCTTCCCAAGCAAACACTCGCTCGATTGTCTGAAACCGTTCCTCAAAAATAGACTGGTCGAAAATAGGCTTGCGTCCACGCTTCGGAGTCTTTCTCCCGCGCGGATTTGGATTAATATTTGGAATCATGTCGCGATTGAAAATTGCTTTCCGGTTCGCCCTGCTATCGTAGACCCCATCCAAACTGACAATGGTCTTGTTCAAATCGAGTCCGACCTTCTTGGCAAGGAGCGTCACTTGCGGCAGTGCTTCCTTCAACAGCGGCGATTCGTTTCGATTCCCCGGCGCGGTAATGAACGGGGCAATCACATTGCAGTTGCGGTCGCAGAAGGCTACTACTTTATCGCCTTTCATGTGTTTGTGACCGTTATATCCAAGATTATCGCCGCCTTTCTTGGCCGCTGTCGTCGTCCCGTCACCGTGGATGATGCTGATGTCGAGGTAGCCTTTTAGGGAAAGCAACGACACTGACCCTTTGAAAATTGTATCGAAACATCCATGGGCTGCATAGCGCCGAAAGGCACCGTAGATTCTGGTGTAGTGGATTTCCGGTCGCCCTTCCCCGTTCTTCTCAATCGGCAGTTCTTTCCACTGACAACCAAGATACAGCAGCTTCAAAATATAGTTGAAAATCACATGCAGCGCGAGTTTCGGTTGAGGCCCCCGACGGCCAATATGAAGGTGGGGCAAGACAAATTCTTCAAACTGCTCTAAGGTCAAATGAGTGGGAATCCCTTGCCTGGATTGAGATTGAGCCATCGAAACTCCTATCGACTGTCAAACTAATAAGACTAAAGTCTTATTAGTTTGATCGATGGAAAGGCAAGTATCTAAAGGCTTCTAGACAAATTAACCCACTAAGGAAAACCCGCAACCAGTTGTAAGATTCCTCGCTTTGCTGCGCCCCCAACACCCCCAAAATAGCCCAAGGGAATACTAATTACCAGTCCACAGGGACAAGAAATAACTAGCAACACTAAGGCTCTATACACCCATTGGGTATGAGTAGCGCCGGGAATAAGTAAAGGCGGCAATAACGCCACTGCTAAAGATAAAATGACTACAACTGGAGTGTAACGTTGAGCAAATCTGGTAATAAATTTCTGTGTCTGAGATTTCTTACTACTGGCATTTCGTACCAAGTCTAAAATCCGAGCAATTGATGATTCTCCAAACAGTTTTGTAACTTCAATTGTCAACACCCCTGATTGATTAATCATTCCAGCTAATACAGTTTCTCCTACTCCCACGCTGCGGGGAACAGATTCACCTGTCAGCGCTGAGGTGTCAACTTGAGATTTACCGTCAAGAATTTTGCCATCTAAAGGACTCTTCTCGCCGGGTTTAACTAAAATTGTGTCTCCCACTCTAACTATTTCTGGAGAAACAGTTTTGATGCCATTATCAGTTTTGAGATTGGCGGAGTCTGGGCGGATTTCTAATAGCGAGGAAATAGAGCGTTTGGAGCGGCTAACGGCGGTTTCTTGGAACAATTCGCCAATTTTGAAAAATAGCATTACTCCCACTGCTTCCGGGAGTTGGTGAATAGCGATCGCTCCTAAAGTTGCGATCGTCATCAAAAAGTTCTCGTCAAACACCTTCCCACGCAAGATATTGCGCCCAGCACTGGTTAAAACACTCCAGCCACTTAATACAGCGGATTGCAGGTTGATTAGATACATGCTAAATTCTAAAAGCTTTGCTGAACGGTCATTCTACTTCTGAGAATCGAACAATCTGCTCCAAATGTGCTGTAAGTAAGCGGGAATAAAAACTAAATACTCTCCAATAGCAAAAGGTGTATTGTGCAAGGGTTCTTCAAAGACTGAACCTAGGATAAATAAAGCGATGACTGTACCTACTAAAATCCCTTCTCGCTTCAGGCTAAATTCTCCGTTTTCGTGTTCGTGCTGATGGTCGTGGCTTGTCTCGCTGTCAGCACCACAACAGCCTGAATGCGTTGATTTCTGTGTCATCTTGTCTCCTGAATTTATACCGCTTAAAGTATATGCTCGTAATTCTAAGCTATTTATTCAAATATATGAACATTTATTCATAGGTATATCATGATTTCTATTTGCGCGTCGATATAGAATGATTCTCATTTCAATGTTTATACTAAAGACAAGTCTTTTAGAGGCTTTAATTTATTTAGCTATTAGCTCTAAATCTGCTGTGAATAAGCAAGAATTGCGATCGACTCAAACAGATGATGCCCAAACTTGTGAAACCCATTGCTTAATTGACTTGGGCGATTTTGTTGAGATCGCGCCTAAACTGCTGTCAATGGTTAAAGCGCAGCAAATGGCTGAACTGTTTGGGGTGTTGGCAGATCCCAATCGGCTGCGATTACTGTCCGCTTTGGCTGCGTCTCAGGAGTTGTGTGTTTGCGATTTGGCGGCGGCGTTAAAAATGAGCGAATCGGCAGTATCTCATCAGCTAAGACTGTTGCGAACTATGCGTTTGGTCAGCTACCGCAAAGCAGGGCGCAATGTTTATTATGGGTTGGCGGATAGCCACATTGTCAATTTGTATCGCTCGGTAGCAGAACATTTAGACGAAGTAGAAGTTTGATGCGCCGTAATTCGATTTTAGTTGCAAGGCGTTGTTAGATTCGAGATGAAATGATGAAGGCGCGATCTAAAAACCAATGCTAGAGACGTTGCAATGCAACGTCTCTACACTAAAATTTCTTTGCTATTTTTGTAAACTTTGTAGTCTTTTGCACCGATACAAATCGAACGCTTGTTATTGATAATTTGCTAAGATTATGAAAATATTATGAGAACAGCAAGCGGCAAAATGAATGACTACTCCACAAAATCGTCCTAGCCTCCCGGAAGTTCA
>JAJAZF010000335.1 GCA_026785875.1 Chamaesiphon sp.
ATCTCATCCACAATCCCTGCGATGATTCCCAGATGGTCTAGATCTTGTACATCTATTTGAACTTCTGTCTTCATTTTTGATATTTTAAATCTACTTTATCTAAAATAACTTTTTTCCGATCTAACCTGCTGGATGTAGGCTCAAACATCGGTTTTGTCCTTTCTGCGGTACGACTTATCAGGAAAAAACTAATTCTCAAGCTAGCTCTGAGTAAGGCTTTGATGGTCATCTTGCCGGTTTTTACACGTATTCTGTCGCAACGCCAAGTTAGCTGAATTTGACTGTGGAAATTCGATTGAAACTATCAGAGGATTTGGTTATCGATTCAACTCTATTCACAAATAAAGAGGTAATTATAAATTCTTTAAAATGCGTCAAAATCGACTGTTCAATCGCACTCGCATTCAGCTAACTCTCACCTATGCGATCGTCATTGGTTTAATTACATTGCTCTCTGGCTGTGCGATTCATTTAGTGCTGATTCGAGCATTTGCCCGCACGGTCGATCGAGAATTAAATACGTTAGCTGGAGCAGTTCATGACAGCCTCGAAGCCGTCTTGCAACAACCCGAAGTAATTACTCCAGTGACGATGAATTTACTCCCTGGATTGTGTGTAGTAGGGAAGGAATGTTCGCCCACAAAACCCGACTCCAAAATTGCCAATCTGACGCAAAAACAAGGTTACTGTCTGCGATTATTGAGCTTAAAAGGTCGGACTATCGCAACGCTAGGGGGAACAAAACACAAGTTTACTGATGAGATCCCAACGATGCACTGGCAAACTATTACTGACAATCGCGGCGAACGCTATCATGTTCATACACTACCACTCAAAACAATCGACAATCGAGACTGGGGATATCTTCAAGTCGCTCAATCATTCGATCGATTAGATGAATACACGAGCAGTCTGCATCTGATTCTGATTTTTGGGATTCCGCTAGCGATGTTACTCATCGGTGGAGCGAGTTGGTGGTTATCAGGATTGGCAATGCAGCCAATTGGCGATGGCAAATTCGATCGATCTGCGTCTAGAAATCCTGGTTAATCAGCCAATTTATGTCATGGGCGATAGTTACAGACTATATCGAGCGATCGCTAATTTAATTAATAATGCCATTCAATATACCCCTGCGGATGGGGTTGTCACGATCCGGTTAAAATCCTTAGAGCGTAACGCTATCGTTACAGTCAAAGATAATGGCATTGGCATTGCTCCTGGCGATTTAACACATATATTCGATCGTTTTTATCGCGTTCAAGCAGATCGTTCGCGCAATACAGGTGGAACGGGATTAGGGTTAGCAATTGCTCGTGCGATCGTTCAGGCACATCATGGCAGTATCCAAGTTGATAGTCAACTAGATTTAGGCAGTACATTTACAGTGAGTCTACCGATTAAAGCCAGTCCAAGCAAGACATCTAGCCAAAATAAGCTTATTTAATTTCAATGAAACAGTACTATTCATTGCTAGCAAATTTCAGCAAGGGGTAGTACCAGGGGTGGGGGCGATCGCTATCCCGATAGGAGCAAGGTCGAATCTCTAAGTTTCGATTAGCTCAGTCATCGTTCATCATCCGAGCCAATCGATGATTCGCTGCTGTCGCGAGATGGTCGCTTAGTTTAATTTTTCTGTGTCTACCCGATTTTAATCCCCTAATCCACATTTCGATCCGAAATCGCATCAGCCAGCGTCTTAGCCGCTTTACCCTGTAACTGTTGCCGCCCATCATCATAGCGAATCAGTGTAGATAAATTCTTATGCCTGGAATGCGCCTGATCCGAGCGCACGTCCCCACCATTAAGATCCAATAGTGCCGTAATACTAGAATGGCTAAAATAGCCCAACGCGCCAAAAAGGTAAAAGTACATTTCAAACCGATACTAGTCATGCTTTTGGGCTAGATAATCAAAGAACATGCGTCGCCCCACACCTGCGTTTCTCCCTAAGCATCATGATATTTACTTCTGATTGTGAAACTAGTTGTAGTGTCTAAATAGCTATTCCTCCATCGACACTGAGTGTTGTGCCAGTTACGAATCCGGCCTTTGGCGAACACAAATAGAGAACCGCTGCGGCGATTTCCTCTGGGTGCCCAATCCGTCCTAACGGTTGCATACTGTTCAAAGCGGCACGACCTTGCGCGTCCTGGCGGTATTCCTCATTCATCGGTGTTTCAATCACTCCCGGACAAATTGCGTTGACGCGCACACCCTGCGATGCAAACTCCAGCGCAGCCGATTTCGTCAGACCGATCGTCGCAAACTTGCTTGCATTGTAAATAGCCGATCCAGGATGAGGATGAATACCCAGAAAGGAAGCCGTGTTAACGATCCCACCGCCGCCGGATTTGAGGATGGCTGGAATCTCGTGTTTTAAGCAGAGCGCGACACCGCGCACGTTGATCGCGAGAATCCGATCGATCGTGTCCTGCGTGACTTCTGTAATGGGAGCAGATTCGAGAAAAATACCAGCGTTATTGAAGGCAAAGTCTAACTTGCCGAACGATTCCAAGGTTTTCGCCACCATAGCGGCAACATCATCTTCGATCGATACATCAGCTTGGACAAAAAGCCCTTTGCCACCCGCTTGCTCAATGAGTGCAACGGATTCTGCCCCCTCACTTTCTCGCCGTCCAACAACGACAACGCTGGCTCCTTCTTGGGCAAAGGCAATAGCAGTGGCGCGTCCAATCCCAGAGGTACCGCCAGTGACTAGAACAACTTTACCAATAAATGCTTTCATCATTTCCATTGCGATGTACTCCTATTTTTGGTTATAGAACCCATTTGAGATCTTTTGAGGATGAATCGACCGCCGAGGCGGCGCGCAAGCTTCGACAGATATTGGTGAGGATGGGCGGGTTTGTTCTAATTTAGTAGTGCTTGGCGGAAATTATTAGCATAAACCCGCCCCTA
>JAJAZF010000336.1 GCA_026785875.1 Chamaesiphon sp.
GGGGCGAGTCAACATCCCAGGCTGACAAAAGCGACAACCACGGGTACAACCCCGCCGAATTTCAATCGTGAGTCGATCGTGGACGGTTTCGACATAGGGCACCAACCCGATCGAGTATGCTGGAATCGGCGTAGCTACCCGTCGGAGAATGCGTTCGGGTACATCGGGATGATTTGGCTTGACGCTGCCATCGGGATGCAGATCGTAAAATTGCGGCACATACACGCCTGGAACCTGCGCCAGATCTAATAATAAATCGCGCCGACTCAGCCCCGCATTTTTGCCATCTTCAACTACCAACCCAATTTCGGGTAATAATTCTTCCCCATCCCCCAGCGCGATAAAGTCAAAGAAATCCGCATAGGGTTCGGGATTCGATGTCGCCGTTTGTCCCCCTGCAAAGATCAGGGGGTAATTACCCGCCTCACGTTCGCGCCACGTCAGGGGAATTCCCGCCAGACTCAACATCTCCAAGATATTCGTCGCGCCCAATTCATAGCTGAGACTAAAACCAAGGATATCGAATTCCGCGAGTGACTTCTGCGACTCCACCCCAAATAATGGAGTCTGCGTGTCGCGTAACTTCTGCGCCAAATCCGCTGCGGGTAGATAGGCTCGATCGCACAATTGGCGCGGCTGGGCGTTGATAATACTGTAGAGGATAATATGCCCCAGATTGCTCGCCCCAACTTCGTAGATCTCTGGGTATGTCAGTGCCCAGCGGACTGTCGCACTCTCCCACGGTTTATGCACCGCACCGAGTTCGTTACCGAGGTAACGCGCGGGTTTGAGGATTTCAGGAGTAATGAGACTATCTACTGCAACTGCCACGATCTTGCCTCTATTTCTGTTTGTTTGGGCGATTATCTATCGTAGCGCGGATCTGGTGATGTGGGATTGGTGGGGTTCGATCGAGATTCAGCAATTGGTGCTGTTTCGTGCAGATCTATCCCACTTGCCATTTTATAATTTGAAGTATAAAATTATACACATACATTGTTGAGTAAATTTGAATTCTAAGATGTCTAATCCAAATAATGAGCTTGTGGGGGAGGGCGGGTTTGGCATAGATTTCTGGTACGATCGATATTAAATTGCATAAACCCGCCCCTACGGGTTGATAGGATCGAGCGTTTTTCTGTGATGTTCAATCGATCTTATTTTAGGGTTTGTAGGGGCGGGTTTATGCTAGGGATATCGAAATGTACAGATTAATATCGATCAAACCCGCCCTCCACTCTAGATGTGTTCACTTGATTCTGATTTGTAAATTGTAGATTCGATCGAGGGTTTAGAATTGGGGACTCGATCGACTTATAAATTTACTTCGATCGTTAGCATTATTTATAGATCGCGATAAACTTCGCGTCTGTGCCTGACATGATAAATTGAGATCTTACCAGCATCTAGATCGACTGGATAAACAATCCGATAATCTCCGACTCTAATTCGATATAGGTATTCACTACCTTTTAGCTTAATCGACTGAGACGGAAACGGATCTGTTGCTAATTCTTCAATTTTCGGCAAAATCCGACTGGCACTATCTGGCGACAACTTCCGAAAATCTTTGCGTACTGATGGCTGAAATTCGATTTCATAAGATTCCATCTTCTTGTAACCATTCCTGCATTTTTGCTAGGCTAACTGGTTGTTCGGATCGACGTTCCGCAACGATAGCCAGATCGTGAAGATCTTCTAACATTTGCTCGTATTGCTCGTTGGCATAGCCTCGCCCCTGGCGAATCGATAAAATAATGGCTGTCTTGTTTCCTTCGCGATCGATGATGTACTGTTCTTTTACTGGTGTACTCATAATGATTGTGTTGGTTAGGAGCCTACAATAATCTTATCTCTATTCGGCTCGTTAGCGTAGCCGCGCTCGCTGTAGGTAATCGAACCCGTCCATCATCTCTAGATATTGTTGATTCGATTCTGCCCGCGCAGAAGCCTCTGCTTTAGCCCAAGCGGATCGGAGGTTGTCGGGGTTAGGATTTATTTGGGGATCGATTACCTACAGTATAGTAGAGCGAACGATATTAGGTAGTAGCTAATTGCTTGGACGATCGAGGGTATATTGGATACATATATCTATCTGGAAAATTGCAAATGTTTAAAAGAATTGCCGCAGAAGCTCTTGGTATCAGTGATATCGGTATTATCGTTGCACCTGCGGATTATGATAAAGTCGCTGCTGATGATTATGTATTTCATGAAGATGGGGAAAAGATCTTTTTCTTGATTAAGTCCAAGAAGGATGAGTATTGTTTTACAAATTTAGCTCTGATTCATGTCGATGGCGATTCAGCAATTTCTAGTAAGCGTGCAGTCAAGCGGTATGATTATTCTAGTCACAAAGTATCTCAGGTATCGATCGAGACTGCTGGAACGATCGATTTAGATGTCGAACTGAAATTTGTCTTGGCGGGTGTGACTCCTTTTAGTATCGATCTCGAAAAGAAGTGTATCGAAGCACTAAAAGATATTTATAAGGTATTGATTAGTATTAGTAAAATTCAGGCAAAAGAGGAAATTGCCCGTAGCAATGCGTTACTTTGTCTACAATCTATTTCTTCAATGTACAAGATCGATAAAATTGAAAATGAGGAAACGATCGTCAAGCATTATAATGCGATCCTCACTAACTTAAACGCTACAATGCTGGAACGATATACTAAACGTGACTTTAGTAATATTTTTGACAAATATATTCAGCGTTAGAGTGGTTCGGGGGAGGGGTTGTAATTTAATATCTAGATTCTCCACGGGAGACGCTCCGCGAACGATTAAAGCTGTTATTACTACGATCTAAAAACCATACCTAATTGATAGACTAAGGGTGTTATCTTTGTAAATATTTGCTGTTGAACCGAGGGTGCGACGGAAATCAATTTCAGCCGAGTTCCAGCCTAAATAGAGTGTAGAATTTGAATTAGGATCTAGGTCGTAACTTAGATTTGCCCCAAAAGGATTGGTCGATATATTCCGATCGAATGCCGTAAAAAATCCACCTACTTTTAGCCTGTCGGTAACTTTCCAACCCAGATTGAATACTGTTTTATTTTCTACCGACTCTGGTAGGAGATTGCCAAAAAATTGCGTTCCGCCCACTGAGATATCACCAAAATTAACCGCTACCCCTGCATTAATAAAGCTTTGAGTGGAGCGGATCGGCAGCGATTGGAGTGTAATCGCACCATCGATAATATAGTTAGCATTAAACCCAAATACTAGACTATTACGCGGATTAGAACCGAGCGCGATCGATTGAGTAGCATTAGCAAAAAGTTGACTGTAATATTCAGGATCGGGATTGAGATAGCCGACTCCACCCAGACTATAGCTCAAACCGCGCGGATTGACGATCGAGTAGTCACTACCTACATAGGCTTTAATATTTGAGCTAGTTTTGGGTTCAAATCCAGCATTAACGATCGCTCCAGTAAAATATCGCCAAATCGTATTTTCAGTTAGCGTCGTACCCGTCAAGCTGATATGAGGATAATAATCCGTGCGCTGACGAATGGTATCGGTATCTACTCGAGAGACATCCCGATTGAACACTGTGACATATCCCTGTGCGTAGGCGTTTTGCAAGCCCCCAGAATTAAATCCAAAGCTGTTGAGATTGACATCTACAGGGACATTTCCGCCTTCGCTGCCGCCACTGGCTACGATGCGCGGCTCTCGGAGCGTGATGTAATTGTAGTCCCGCCGAAACTCTCGCTCGACGACTGGCGACATCCCCACCCAAATCGCTTGATGACTGGCTCCAGGCGGAACTCGGGCATCGGCACCGAGACTGGCAGCATAGCCCGTACCTGCTTGGTACACCGTCAGGCTATTATCGGGAGTGCGGACGGCATTCGCCGCTCGGTAGAGATTGGGATTGACGACGATCCGCGCTCCAGGCTTTCCAGGGGCAATACTCGGCTCAAATTCGGGTAATACTTGTCCCAGCACGTTGACTAGTGCATTTGCGAGTTGATTGCGATCGCCGTTAACATAGTTTAGCGATCGAATCGTGCGTCCCAATGTCGATTCGACACCATTGGTAGCAAAATTCTGATTCATGCGGGTATAATTAACCGCCACCCCACTACTAAAAGTTTCCTTTCGTTCCCCTGTCAAAACTGGTGGCGGCGAACCTGCGGGAGGATCGATTAAACCGACAGCGGGAATGGTTAAATCAATGCCAAAATTCTCCCCATTAGCACCGCCTTGAAATCCTGGTTGCCTAATTGCGGCGACAGAGGCTGGAGAGATCGGATCGCCAAATTGGGAGGTAATATTTGCGCCCCTCGGCTGCAATTTCCGTGGATCGATGACGCTATCATCGATCTTGATTCCAGGTAGGAATGTACAAGTTCGCGCGGAACCATCCAGACAGTCTGCATCTAGACTAATTTGTTGGCGAAATCCCAGTAAGGTTTGGGGTTGGGCGACAGAGACGGCAATTTCCTGATTTTGAACGATACTACGGACACCAGCAACTTCAACTTGGCTATTTACCCGCACTACGCGATCTGGAGTCACACTCTGGATATTTTTGGCTCCAATCAGCCTGTAGATATCAAAGCTGAGATCGGTATTGCGAAAATTACCCGATTCAAATCCGCTGGTGACGACTGTGGTGGTAAAGTGCGAAACCTTATTTCCATTCAGCACAAATTGAGTAGAAAATGGATCGACTACTTGGGGATCTAAGACTTGGGGCGCGATGATAAAGCGCGGATCTCGATTGGATTCTGGTTGGGGTGGGATGGGTGTATTTGCTGGCGGAATGGCTGGGGTGTTGTTCGGTGCCGGAATTAGCTCTGGAGTGAGGATGGAATTGAGCGGAACGACAATCGGGGTACTTCGAGGTAATAAGGCGGGTAGGAGATTGGGAGCGATAATAATCGGTAACAGCGTGGGTACCGGAGTAGTTACTTGAGCAACTTGCGAATCTCCTGGTAGGTTGTCACTCCGATCTTCGTCATCTTCGCCAACTAGATCCCGATTGGTTTTGGTGGCACTGGCTAGTAGTTGAGTTGGGGGAATGCTCTTAAATCGATCGCTAGCTACTGATGTCTGGGCGATAGCAGTGCCACAATTTAGCACAAAACACCACCCAGCGATCGTCATGCCATAATAGACTAGTTTAGATTTAGTTTGAAGATTAAATAGTAACTGCAAATACATAACGATCGATGGTGCTCCAACAATTAATTCTCTTTTTCTAGATTAGCTAACGAGTTGAGAAAAAATATCCATCCCAGTCACTTCCGTCAGCGTTATCTGCGTCGAAATCAACTAGAGATGGATAAATTTTTCATTAAAAGTTGAGTAAGTGTTCGGTTCAATCTAGATAGAGATTGAACTTTTACTCCTACTTATTGTTTAAAGGGATGAAGGATAAACCCGCTGAAGATCCAGTGTAGTTATAGCTAGTACCATTCTTATTGCTGTGATTGAGATCGGCATTTTTGCTAGTACTAGTGATAGTAGAACCATCTTGGCTATTAGCAGATTGGCTAGCTGAGTTCTTCTGAGCTGTGTTGTTAGAATTAGTATCAGCATTTTTGCTGCTAGCAACATTGGTGAAACCATCTTGGCTATTAGCAGATTGGCTGGCAGAATTCTTCTGAGTTGCGTTATTAGAAGCAGTCTCAGAATTTTTGCCACTAGCACTGTTGGCAGCATTAGCTGACTCAGAATTTTTGCCGCTGGCACTGTTGGCAGCATTAGCCGACTCAGAAGCTTTGGCACTAGCACTGTTGGCAGCATTAGCTGACTCAGAAGCTTTGGCACTAGCACTGTTGGCAGCACTCGCACTCTTAGAAGCTTCAAAACTGCCACCATCTACACCGACACCAGCCTCAGCAGCTTTGGCACTAGCACTGTTGGCAGCACTCGCTGACTCAGAAGCTTTGGCACTAGCACTGTTGGCAGCATTAGCTGACTCAGAAGCTTTGCTACCAGCATTGTTGGCAGCATTGGCTGACTCAGAAGCTTTGCTACCAGCATTGTTAGCAGCATTGGCTGACTCAGAAGCTTTGCTACTGTTGCTAGCTACAGTACCATCTTGGCTGTTAGCAGATTGGTTTGCAGAATTTTTTTGAGCTGTGTTGTTAGAAGCATTCTCAGCATTTCGGCTGCTAGCAGTATTGGTGAAACCATCCTGGCTATTAGCAGATTGGCTGGCTGAATTCTTCTGAGATTGGCTGCTATTAGCAAACTCAGAATTTTTGCTGATATTGGTAATATCGCTGTAGGTCGAATATGAGAAAGTTACAGGTTGGCTAAAACCTTTGGCAGTAGCAGTAGTACCGAGTTTGGTGCTGGCAGAACTAGCATCAGCCTGAGTTTCACCAGTAGCAACAGCAGCAGACAGTTCGCGGACTCCAGTGCCACCACCGTTGGCATTTGAACCAGGTTGGATCGAGAAGTTACCGTTGGAGGTACTTTCAAATTTGATCGATACCGCAGCAGCAGTAGAACCAGTGTTAGTGACTGGGGCAGCTTGAGCTACCAGTGGGCAAAACATCGAACCAGCTACAAGAGCTAGGGTGATTTTAGATGGAAACTTCATTATTTACGACCTGCCAGATGTGCAGTGATTAATGTATAATGCGGGAACAACTTTTAGGTAAAATCTGACTCGTCAACAAATCGCTTCAGAATGATGCTTGCCAAGTTCCGACTCTAGACCGTTTGCAGTCGATCGGGTTGGTGAGTTTTTTTTTGATAAATAACCAAAACAATCTAGTACTCAGCGCACACTAAAGGCAGCAAGTAACAAAACATATTGTTTGGATTGATTAAATGATAAAATGCTATGGTTAGCATTTTATCAAAGCTCGTTACTTATAAACTCTAGTGACACATTCCGAGCTTTCCAATCATCAACTTGCTGTTGTTGAGTAAGTGATTTGTTGAGAGTTGTTTGCGAGATTTCATTAACTTGATAATACGACTGATACAGAAGTTTGGCAATAGTCGGATGGCTATTTGCGTCATAAAGCTGATAGTCTCTATGCTTTGAGAGTAATTAAGCCAGATGGCTAGTCGAGCCAGCAGATTTTTAGGAAGTATGATTGAATTAGCTGATTGCGGATGATTCGATCCGAACAGAATAGTGTATTATATGTAACGTATGCTACTATGTATAGCTATTTCGGCTACTTGGATTGCAAATGAAGTTGAACCTTGAGCAAATCAGTCTCAAAGTAAGTACGCTCTGGCTATTGGTGTTCAGCACATTGTCCTAGTAGCGGAACGCATCGACAGTGGATTTGGGAGTTACGATGCTGCTGAAGGTAGAGGCTCTGAGTGGAGTCGAGCGAGTTTTCTAGCTCAAAGGCTAAATGATAGTAATTATCGATTGATAACTCAGCTCAAAATATTTTCATGACCTACAGCGGAAGTATCGCCGAGCGTCGCTGTGATGGCTTGCGGGGGTGCTTGTAAGCTGAGGCTGGCTCGAATCGATTGCTAGGAGCGGAACATCTTTACCCCCGCAGCATTCAAGATAGATACGGTTGATTATTAACTATAGTAAGCAAGCACGTCGATCGAGAGCAAATCGGGGTTAAATTGGAGCTAGACTCCATCTACGGTAGGAGGAGCGATCGAGAATGAAAATTGCGA
>JAJAZF010000337.1 GCA_026785875.1 Chamaesiphon sp.
AGCCATGAATTAGAAACAGCGGCTGACCCTCACCTGTAACTGTATATTTAATCTGGTGTCCGCGCCAGTTCCAGGTGAGTTTGTCGGTGCTACGGATGGATGTCAGGGATGGTGTTGCGGTCATGAATGATGTGGGAGTATGGCTACTATTCGATCTTAGTAAAAATTTTTGGAGAAGGAAAGGTACGGTTGCTTACTGGCACCAGATCCCCAACAATCGATCGAGAGGTATCATGCCTCATTCTGTTTAAGATGACAGTGACAATCGGGCTTTTCTAGCACAGATGCAATCAAAGCATTCGCCGCCACTGCTGCTAGGAGTCCGCCGCCGATCGAGCCTTGAATAGTAATATAGGGTACCCCAGCAGCCATCAGTCGCCGTTTAGCAGCCGGAGCATGACTAAATCCGATCGGCATTCCAATTACCAGCGCAGGTTGAATTTGTCCCTGTTCGATCGCGTTACATACTGATATCAATACAGAGGGCGCATAGCCGATAATCAAGATCGAACGAGCTGGAATTCGATCGAGGCGATTTAGCCACCCTTTATCTTGCCAAAATGCTTGCTCTGCTTCGGCTACATCGGTGATGTGAGGATCGTCGATGAGAGTTTCAATCTGACAGTCTAGATGAGCTAATCGAGTCCGATCGAGTGTCGCAGTTACAGCGGCTAGATCGCCGACAATCTGGCAGCCATTTTTGAGAGCCTCCCGTGCTGAGGCGATCGCATCCCCACTCAATCGGACAAAATTAACCAAGCTCACATCACCACAAGCTAGCACCAGTTGAGAGAGCAAGTCTACCTCAATCTCTGAACGGCTAGAAAGATCTGGCAACAGGTGTTGTAGGGACTCCTGGAAGGCTTCGGGGTGAGAATGGACTGCTCCATCTAGATGATGCCAAAGTCCTTCGATTTCTCCCAGCCGCGCTTGACTTTCTACTTCTAGGAGTTTTAACTGCGCGATCGCTTCAGCTTGGACGATCTGACAATCGCTATCTCGCCCTAATATCCCCTCTAGTGCCGATGCTGTATGCCTGAGTCGTGCTAATTGTTGAATTACCGACTGGTATTGCTGTTGCAACTGAGCCATCAGAGTGGGATTGACATCTACGCCCGCATCGCTTTCGAGTAGCTGCTGGATGTGGGACAACTGAAACCCTTGCTGTTTGAGGGCGACAATCCGCTGTAGCTGTTGAATATTTTGGGGGGTATAGAGTCGGTAGTTGCCGATCGATCGCTGGGCTGGCGGCAGTAAACCGAGGGTGTGATAGTGCCGTACCATGCGCGGTGTAATATCTCCGCCCACTGCTTCGGTGAGTTCTTTGATTGTCAAATATTCAGCTTGCATATTTTCTGAATCTCAGTTGCTACCCAGCAATTCCAAATTCAAACTTGTTCAGACACCTCGTAGGGGCAGGTTTATGCTAGCAAGTCTCGATCTGTACCAATAAGTACCAACCAAACCTGCCCACCCCCGCCAGCAACAATCGATTATTGGTCGAGAATCGGTAAAATATTTTGAATTTGGAATTGCTTATTGCTACCTTGACATTAACATTAATGTCAAGGTGTAGGGTATGAAGGCAATCTATTTTTGTTGTCATGTCTTCCCCTTCCCTGCTTAGATCCCGTTGGCAATTATTTAAAGAACACCCAGAGGCGATCGCGGCGGGAGTTTGTGCTGTGCTGGTGTTACTCGGTTGGTTCACGCTAGATCGCGGGTGGTTGGGCATGAGCTTACTAATTCTAGCCGCTGCTTATGTCATTGGAGGGTATCAAAACACTCTCGAAGGGCTGACTACCTTATGGCGGGAGAAAGAATTAGATGTAGACTTGTTGATGATTGTGGCAGCGTTGGGAGCCGCCATTTTAGGACTGTGGCGACAGGAATATTACTTTATCGTCGATGGTGGCATGTTAATTCTGATTTTTGCCATCAGCGGAGTGCTTGAAGGCTATGCCATGAGCCGGACTGAGCGGAGTATTCAGGGGTTGATGAGTCTGACTTCCGATACCGCCCGCAAGCTCGTCGATGGGCAGGAACAAATGGTGTCGGTGGCTCAATTACAGATTGGCGATCGCGTCTTGGTGAAGCCTGGAGAATTGGTACCGACGGATGGGATTATCACTGAGGGATTTAGCGAACTCAATCAAGCTCCGATTACGGGGGAATCGATGCCTGTTGAAAAAACCGTCGGCGATGAGGTATTTGCCGGGACGATTAATGGTAATGGTGCGCTCAAAATTCAGATCGATCGATCGCCAGAGAGTAGCCTGATTCAACGAGTAATTCGCTTAGTAGAACAAGCACAGACTCAAACAACTCCTTCCCAACAGTTCATCGAACGATTCGAGCGCGGCTATGCCAAGGCGATCGTTTTACTGGGTATTTTGTTGGGTACTTTACCACCATTTCTACTCGGTTGGACTTGGGAAGATACAGTCTATCGCGCCCTAATTTTTCTGGTAGTAGCTTCGCCCTGTGCATTAATGGCAGCAACGATGCCAGCCCTGTTGTCGGGGATTGCGAATGGGGCACGACATGGGATTTTGTTCAAGAATGGGGCGCAGTTAGAAGCGATCGGACAAGTTAACGCGATCGCCTTTGATAAGACTGGAACTCTGACAATGGGCAAGCCCCAAGTTATCCAAGTCATGGCGGTTGAAAGTACAGCTCAATTACTCCAAGTGGCTGCGGCTCTAGAAAGTATGTCCGAGCATCCGATTGGATCGGCGATCGTTCGGGCTGCCCAAAAACAGGGTGAGAAATGGATTGAAGCCGTCAATATTTTGGCTCAACCTGGACGGGGCATTAGTGGTGAAGTTGATGGGAAAATAGCTGTAGTCGGTAAAGCCGCCTTTGTGCAAACACAAGCGGATAATTGTCCCGATCCGCTCGCCCAGCAGAGCCAAAAGTGGGAACAGGAGGGAAAAACCGTTGTCTGGGTTGCTTATGATAATCGCATTCTGGGGATTATCGCCGTTGCCGATACCGTCAGATCTACAGCAGCTCGATCGATCCTCCAATTGAAACACTTAGGGATCGATCGCATTGTGATGTTGACAGGCGATAACCAGCGCACCGCCGATCGGATCGCTCAAGAAACTGGGATCGATGGGGTGTATGCCGAACTCTTGCCTGAAGCTAAACTTGAAGTAATTCGCCAACTCCAGCAACAATATCAGTCCGTGGCAATGGTTGGCGATGGGATTAATGATGCACCTGCTCTAGCTCAAGCATCCGTCGGCATTGCGATGGGGACAATTGGCAGTGATGTGGCACTAGAAACAGCAGACGTAGTATTGATGACCGATCGCTTGGAAAAACTCGAATATGCCATTCGGCTGAGTCGCCGCTCTGGGCGGATTGTCAAGCAAAACATTGTTTTTGCCCTGAGCTTTATTTTCATATTGCTAATCGCCAATTTTACTGGCAATATGACTCTACCGCTTGGTGTCCTCGGTCATGAAGGATCGACTGTGTTGGTGATTTTAAATGGTTTACGGTTGCTCCGCGATTGAATGTTCCCAGCTATTGGGGGTCATTCAGTTGACAGTTGACAGCTTGCACTGAGCGTAGTCGAAGTGTTGACAGCTTGCACTGAGCGTAGTCGAAGTGTTGACAGC
>JAJAZF010000338.1 GCA_026785875.1 Chamaesiphon sp.
GGCGTTCTAAGACAGATCTAATGTTAATTTTAGAAATACTTTCGCCTAATAACTTTGAGAGTAATTTCCACAATCGAGCTGCAATTTGTTTGATATAGTCTAGATCGTAGGTAGTGCGAGTAGCGATCGATCTGTAGGTACTACCTGACCAAGTTTGCAAAACGATCGTTGATTCTAGATCGTTAAGTTTGCGGTGCTGCGCTCGATCCAGCAGTCGATCGAGCGATCTAATTGCTTGGTGTCCAGTCATCATGATATTCAGTTGTAAAGAAATCTTTAATCCGATCTGCGCGATCGATATCGATCTTCGAGTCTTCTGATTACGCTCGTTAACCGCTCGATCGGCTTTACACAGTCTATCGATTTATTTATCTAGACAGAGTATACCATCAGTAGTTATTATTACTTGTAACTCATATTACAAAAATTCACATATTACTAGCTAAATAACTCACTTTTTCTCACCGACAACTCGATCGATCTGGAGATAGCCTGTAACCATCAGTCTATATTTATGCAGTCGATGAGTATTCTCAATATCAACGATTTAGCCCTGCAACTAGTAGCCCTCGATTTTAGCGATGGACATATGCCGACAAATGGCGGCCCAACTAAAACATCGCGCGCGCTGGCCATCATTCACCTTGCCGCTCATGATGCCTATGCAAAAGTGACTGGAAAATTGACTCCCAGACTCTCAACTCTCCCGACACCCCCTGCAATGGACAATACCGAGGCTAACGGCTCTGCGGCTTTGCTATGTGCGGGTTTTCGGGCTGCGACATTACTATATCCAGACTTCAAGAAATTTATCGCGACAGAAGCTGCAAAAGTTTTAAATGCTGATAGTGACGATCTAGCCTGTAAATATGGCGAACGGGTTGCCGATGCTTGGATCGCAGCCAGAATGAACGACGGCTCCTCAGCACCACAACTGGACACTCTTTATAACCCCGCCGCCGGACGACATCGCCCCGATCCGATCGACCCCAAGCAACAGACACTCGGACGTAACTGGGGATTGGTAACTCCATTTGCGATCTCTAGCGTCCCTACAGATGCCTTCTTGAAAGCTCCACCATTGCTCAATAGCCCTGAATATGCTATAGCTTTTAATCAAGTAATTACCGATGGGAAAAATAACCTCCCGCAGCTAGCACCTGGTAAAGCGGTGAGTGGAATTTTCTGGGGTTATGATGGGTCGAATAAACTTGGCGTACCACCGCGTCTCTATAATCAAGTCGTGCGAGCGATCGAGGAATTTAAAGTTCTGACTCACGATCGCCAAATTAAGGTACTCACGGCAATTAATGTGGCGATGGCAGACGCGGGAATTGCCGCTTGGTATTGGAAGTATCAATACGATGTATGGCGGCCAGTAGTCGGCATTCGCGAGGCAGATCGGGGCTGGGGGCCACAAGGGAAGGGCGATGATAATCCCAGTACCAAAGGAGATCCATTCTGGCTACCTTTAGGCGCGCCCAATAGTAATTCTACCAAACCTAATGGTACTCCAGGTTTTCCCGCTTATCCATCTGGACATGCAACTTTTGGTGCGGCTTGTTTTAAAACCGCTGCCGAATTACTTGGCAAGAAGCCAGAAGAAATTACGATCGAGTTTGTCTCTGATGAATTCAATGGTGTAACTACTGACAATACTGGCGTTGTCCGTCCGAAATATAAGAATACTTTCACCCTCTGTGAAGCGATTAAAGAAAATAATCAAAGTCGGATTTACTTGGGCGTACATTGGCAGTTTGATGCAATTGGTGGTGAGACAGTTGGTACTGAGATTGCTACTAAAGTGATTGCCGCTTTTAAATAAACCGATTTAGCCAAGCAGAAAACAATCCAAAATTCCATTTTCTTCTATACTTAGGAGCTAAAAAATGTATTAATGGCTGGAATGCGGTCGGTATTACTGTTTAGTCTCCGTAAACTTAGTGACGATCTTATCTATTCAAATCCCGACCCGAATTCAGATCCAGAACAAGTGGCGTATGTATATGCCACTTTTGATGATTTGCATGAAAGTGCTAAAAAACGTTGGTGTTCGATAAATACATATCGTCCAGAAGGACTGAAAGTATTTGAGGCAAGGCTAAACGGATGGTGTAAGTAGAATTATGCCGCCACAGAATTGGGGTAAAGCAATCTGTCTCAATATCAGCTCGAATGGCGTTATCGACCTAAGCGCACAACCTGCTCAAGTCTCTGACTGCTCAACAAAATGTCCATGATGTACTCACTGTCAGTGAATAGCTGACAAGCTTCGTCGTCCAAGCGATCGTTGTGATTCGATTTTTCGATCGTTCAAGTGGATAAAATTTCCAAATCGGTGTCTGCTCCATCGCCGCCGGAAATATCACTGTGGGGAATCAGCGAGAAATTAGATCTGCGCTGAATCGTTCGATAATTTGTCTGCCTTCGGCGATCGAAAAATCCAAGAAAGTTTGAGCTGCAACCGATAGCTGTTTCCCAGTGGGATAAATTACGTACCAATGACGTTGAATCGGAAAGCCTTCGACATTGAGAATGGTGAGCAGTCCATTCGGGTTTTCCAAATCGAGGGAATGTTGGGAGAGGACAGAAATACCCAAACCCCCAGCAATAGCTTGTTTGATGGCTTCATTACTACTGAGTTCGATCGGCTACTTCATGATTTTAGCCTTTTGAGGTTATTCTGACGATCTCAATCCCAGCTTCGATCGATGGACGGGCGATCGCACGATCTGTTGCTATAGTAAGCCACGATAACGGATAAATAGCAACATCACCGCCCACGAACCTAATGCAACTTTAATGGCGACGAGAATATTCAGGATCGGGATAAATCCACCACTAACTAATGCGCCTAACTCGCCGTGGGGTAATTCTACACCAGAGAGATTAATCGCAGCAAGGATGATAAAAACTATGGCGGAAATTTTTTCCCAAGTGGCGGCGTGCCAACGCTGGTAGAGTCGATCCATCTCTGCGGTGGAGGAGGTAATTGCTACTAATCCGATGGCGGTACCGCCAGCTACACCTGCGGCAAAACCACCACCGGGGCTAAGATGTCCGCGAATTGCTAGTTCGATACTGACTAATGCGGCAATTGTCGCTCCCAGTCTGGCTAA
>JAJAZF010000339.1 GCA_026785875.1 Chamaesiphon sp.
CGCTAGAGTGCAAGAAATCGTCGATGAAATCACCGAACCGTGGGGAGTCGCGATCGAACGTGTCGAATTAAAAGATGTTGAAATTCCAATTTCGATGCAACGAGCGATGGCAAAAGAAGCTGAAGCCGCACGAGAAAAACGAGCGCGACTCATCAAAGCTGAAGCCGAACAAGAAGCTTCTAAACTACTCAGTGAAGCAGCTCAACAGATGATGGAAAATCCGGCGGCACTAGAATTGCGAAGGTTGCAAATGTTGACTGAAATTGGTGCTGAAAATAACACTACTACCCTAGTAATGATTCCTTCTGACATTATTAGTCTCGCCAAAGAATGGTCTGTTGCAGCTCACAATACTAATATTGCCGCTCTAGCTAGTCAACAAAATTCTGCTGCCCAAATCGCTAGTGCAGCCGCTCCACAGGAGCATCTACTCGATGCCAGTAATCTAGCTACCCAACTAAATTTACCCGCACCAGTCGATTCACATCAACAACTACCTAATTCGATCTAATATTAGCTCGAAGTAGGTAAATTGGTGCGTTGCCATCTGGGGCAACGCACCCAACGATTTAACCCACAATTGGAGCGATCGCGGCAGTAGTTTGCATGTAATGTTCTACCAATGTAATCAGTGATATAGCTACAGATTCGCCATCCTCAGCATTTACGAGGACGATTGGGGGTTGCTGAATGCTGTCTTGATAGCCCAAGGCGAGGGCAATATCTTCGCTACTCCAAGCACCTTCACAGTCACTGTGAGTAATCCCAATTATCATCGGAATCTGCACCCGCCGATTCATGAAATTCATAATCCGCCGTGCATGATGAAACTCGCTCGGTCGATGCGCCGCAATCAATAACACATAAGCATGAGCGCGTTCGATCAAAATCTCCCACATGAAGTCAAACCGAGTCTGACCTGGAGTTCCATAAATGTGCAATGCCATCTCATCCCCAAATTGGAGCGTCCCAAAATCCATGGCAACAGTGGTATTTTGCTTCAGATTTGCCACATCATCAGTAGCCCGTCTGTCGGTATCTACAACTTCGATCTCACTCACCGAACGGATGAAGGTGGTTTTACCCGCGCCTACCGTTCCGGTGACAACTAGATTCATAATTTCCATGATTTGTCAACCCTTTTTCTTGAGAAATCCCCTTAAATTAGTCAGGAACGAAGCAGATACTGGAGCATTGGCATTCCCACCGCCAACATAGACAGGTGTCAGTGCCTCGCTCTTTTTGTCGATCGATGGCTGTGGTGGCTCAACTGATACTTCCTGCACTAATCCGATCGAACTCAGCCGAAAGCTAATCTGTTGAACTTTTTCAATCTCTAACCCCAGTTGAGCGGCGATTTTAGCGATCGAAATTTCGCCTAAAGCGAGGTTCCAGACTTTGAATTCTTGACTATCCAGCCGCAGATTTGGCAGTTTTGAGGACAATCTCTGGAGCGCAAATTCAGGGGCGGGTAATTTGGCACTCAAACCGCCCCAATCCTTGAGCATTCGCAGTCCCAGTAAGGCGATTTCTTGGGCGGTTAAACTCAATCCGGTCATTTCACCGTAAATTAATGGTGCTTGCGGATCGAAATTAAACCGTCCGTGATGGATTTCAAATAATTTGCACGTCGTTGCAATTACTTGAGAGTTAAATAGTAATGTCAGTTGCTCCGTATTGACTAGATTCCGAGCTTTGAGATCGATCCCTAATGGTTGGCGCAGCAATCCCACCTGAGTTTCTAACTCCATCGTCTGCGCTGCTGAGAGCCACCGCCGTTGCTCCATAATTTTGAGCAAACTTTGATGTTTTGCCCCATTCCGAGCGGTGACAGACATAATCCGTCCAGCCTGAAATGAGACGTAATAAGTATCACTGAGCGATCGCATCAAGCCGCGCTCTGGTTCGAGCGACAGCACGCCTGTTTTATTACCCTCTTGCACGAAATGAAAGATTTCGGCTAATGAATACTCTGATAAATAGCCAGCTAAGGACATTTATATCTCCAACATAATATTTAAAAATAAGTAAGTAGTTATCTATTGAAACTAGCTGTCACTACTTCAGAGAGTATACCCAGTAATCCTCTAGGATCGATCTAATTTATCTGAATTAATTAATTTAGATATTTCTGCAAGCGCATTCTAGTTACTGAGCGCGATCTGCTAACCCCCAAACCCCAGAAGGCTAACATATCTATCCAATTTGGTTGGACTTAGGTTGAGGTTGATTTACCCCCCAACCCCCCCTTATCAAGGGGGGGCTTTTCTTGCTCCCTCCCCTTGATAAGGGGAGAGGCTCTTCTTGCCCCCTCCCCTTGATAAGGGGAGGGCTGGGGTGGGGTAAAATCTCCGCAGCTCAAGTAGCCAGCGGTGAAGTGCTAGTTGAGTGCAGCTTTGATTTCAGCTACAGCCCGTTTGATGTCTAGCATCAAAAGTCCTTGCTTGGCGGACTGGTTGGCTAAAACGAGGAACACCGCATCATCGCCACAACCCATGAGGATACCGTAACCGTCAGCACCTTCAACCATGATTTTCTCGACGGTACCACGGGACAATTCCTTACCGATGCGCTCGCCGAGGGAGAGCATCGCCGCAGACATCGCCGAAGTCCGTTCTTCATCCATCGTGCCAGGTAGACTAGAGGCTAGCGGTAAGCCATCATGGGATACCAATGCTGCACCTTGAACATCCGCAGTGCCAGATACAAAATTCTGCAAAATTCCACCAATTGTACTTGTGCCCATGATTTCCTCGAAATGATTAAGTTAGTTAGATTGAAAATTAAAGACCGATTTAGGCAGTCAATATTAGCCAAGAGCGGTGAATTCAAACACGTCGTGAGTGCCACCACGGAGGACGGATTCAGTCTGCGTACCGCGTAATTTCTTGCCAGTGATTTCGCTCAATGCGCCCCAAACTGCACCCATACTGAAAGTACATTTGCGATCGGAAC
>JAJAZF010000340.1 GCA_026785875.1 Chamaesiphon sp.
CTTCTCGTTGAGTAATCGATCGCGAATTTATAGCGATCCTACATCAGGATACTGGTGCGTTACGGCTTACGCCTAACACACCCTACATCAACTTAGCTTTTCATTTAGGATTGCTATAAATACAATATTATTTCTAACATGAAAAGCGTTATCCATCGCACTGCATTTGGATGGCTACAAAACTTTTTCGGCCCGATATTCATAAAAAAGGTGAGCATTGCCCACCCTTAAAATGATTTAAACTCTTAAAGAATTATTCCCATTCGATCGTCCCAGGTGGCTTGGAAGTGATATCATAAACTACCCGATTGACACCTTTTACTTCATTTACAATCCGGTTGGAAACTATCTCTAGAAACTCATACGGAACCTTCGACCAATCAGCGGTCATACCATCTTCACTAGACACACAACGCAAGACGATCGGATGTGCATATGTACGTTGGTC
Source organism: Chamaesiphon sp. (assembly GCA_026785875.1). Taxonomy (GTDB): domain Bacteria; phylum Cyanobacteriota; class Cyanobacteriia; order Cyanobacteriales; family Chamaesiphonaceae; genus Chamaesiphon. The sequence goes on from JAJAZF010000340.1 coordinate 449, forward strand.
GCCCATGACACCGACACTATTTACATCGGCTAATAGTACGGCAAATGCTTGCCAGAGCTGGTCGTAAAGCCCTTGTTTATTAACTTCCTGGCGGACGATCAGATCGGCATCGCGGAGGATATTTAGCCGTTCGGCGGTGACTTCGCCGATCACCCGAATTGCTAAACCTGGGCCAGGGAAAGGTTGACGTTTAACGATTTCTTCGGGTAAACCGATCGAACGTCCCACTTTTCGCACTTCATCTTTAAATAGTTTGCGTAAGGGTTCGACGAGTTTAAATTGCAAGTCTTTGGGTAATCCACCGACGTTGTGATGGCTCTTGATTTTGACTGCGACGCGTTCGCCACTTTGCGGATCGACATTGGTATCTGCGGACTCAATTACGTCGGGATATAATGTCCCCTGAGCGAGATAGTCAAATGGCCCCAATCGTTTTGATTCTGACTCAAATACCCGAATAAATTCAGTCCCAATTATCTTGCGTTTGGTTTCAGGATCGGTGACTCCAGCGATCGCATTGATGAATCTTTCACGCGCCATTACATATTCAACTTTAATATGAAACTGGTCTTTAAATAGAGCAACTAGGCGTTCTGGTTCGAGCTTCCGCATGAACCCTTGATCGATAAACATGCAGGTCAATTGGTCGCCGATCGCGCGGTGTAACAAGAATGCTAAAGTCGAAGAATCGACACCGCCAGACAATGCGAGTAATACTTTTTTGTCACCTACTCTCGCGCGAACGTTCTGAATCGCCTCTTCTACAAATGCTTCAGTCGTCCAAGTTGGCTGACAACCACAAATATGATAAACAAAGTTGCGAATTAGGGCGAATCCACCGATCGAATGGACTACTTCAGGGTGAAACTGTACCCCATATAGTTTCCGCTGATGGTTGGCGATCGCCGCGCATGGGGTATTCTCTGTATGGGCGAGTAGCTCGAATCCGGCTGGTAGCCGTTCGCACGAGTCACCATGACTCATCCACATTGTCGTTCCTTGCTCGACATTTGTGAGCAGATCGGTAGGATTATCGATCGCTAGTTCGGCTTTACCATACTCGGCTTTTTTGGCTTTGATGACTTCGCCACCGAGCTGCTGCACCATGAGCTGCATCCCATAACAGACACCCAAGACTGGAATACCGAGATTCCAGATTTCGGGGTCGCACTGGGGGGCGCGATCGTCATAAACTGAGCTAGGACCTCCAGATAGGATAATTCCCTTAGGATTTAATAATTTCAGTTGTGCGGCTGTAGTACGATAAGAGATAACTTCTGAATAAACTTGTGTCTCCCGAATTCTGCGAGCAATTAGTTCGGAATACTGGGAGCCGAAGTCCAGAATAACGACCATTTGATGGTTTAATTTTACTTCTGCCAATGTACTATCTGTAGGCTGAAGATCTTTTGAACTAGTTTTGGTTTGTGTGGTCACTGCGGACTCCCTTGAATTTGATACGTGTAGATGCCGGAATCTCCCACCGACTGGATTAGGGATGAGCAAATCTTAGATTAAAGAGCGATCTTAAATAAGACTTATAGCGATCGATTGCAAAGATTTATATTCGATTAAACTTAGCACAATTGTGTCAAAAATGTTGCACCAGTTGGGCTAGTTGCAATAACTTGCCGCGAACGATCGAATAATACCGAACCGACACTTACAGATTGCTGACTCTGGCTATAAATATATGTCTGAGATCGAGTATCGATCCGATCGGTTAGATATCCATAAATTTGTACTACCCAATTACTCCCTTTAACTGTATCGATCTCGCGCAGATATTTGAGGACATCCTCTGCTGTCTCAAGCTCGAATAGCCCTGCTAACTGCGCTGCGGGTAGCCCCATTCGGGCGGCGGCGGCGATTAAAATTTCCAATCTCCCGTCGGCTAAATGATGATGAGTGTGAAAAATTCCCCCCGCCAATTTTATTAACTTGCCATGATAGCCAAATAATAATAATTTCGGTACGCCCAATCCTCCCGCCTCTGCTAATAATGGCCCCAACCAGTTAGCAGTTTTAATGATCCGATCGCGATTTATCCCGATTCTCTGAGCCAAATCTAGCCCATTTTCACCAATACAAAAAACTAGCGGTAATTCAACAGAGGCGATTGATTGTTGCTGTTCCTCTGTCCCCGCTTCCCCACGTCCCCATTTAGAGCGCAACTCAGTCAAACACACATCCAACTGTCCTGGCGCACTCAGGGGTTGAGAAATACCTGTAGTTCCCAGCAATGAAAGTCCTTCCACTACCCCAAATGCTGCATTAGATGTCCGAGTTGCCAGGATTCTGCCTTCTGGTAAAATAATCGTCACCTGAATTTTTTGTTCCGGTGTCAGCAATGGGGTTAGATTTGCCTGTAATAGCTGTTGAGCGTAATTATATATCGCAGGTAGATTGTCTCGATTCGATTGCTTGCCGACCCCTTCACCCCCCAGTAGGGCGATCTTTTCGACCTGGGTAGGATCTGCCCACTCAACTACCGCCCAGATCGGGGTATCGCGAGTCAGATCTAAATTATCACCAGGATCGCTCAGAGCAATGCCCAGAGCCATTCCAGCTTGAACTAAGGCGACTTGCTCGATCGAGATTTCTACCTGTTGCGGTGGGGTAATCAAGTCTACAGTGACAACTAATTTGTGCTCGTTGGTAGGTTGTTGTAGACATTGCAAGGCGGCGATCGCGCTAGCAGTAGCAAAGACAGGTAGAGTATAACCAGAACGCATAATTTCTAGCAACGTTAGGGAATATAGCGATCCTCCGAACAGCAGCAGCTCATGTTCGTGTAGGGTGTGTTAGACCATCCGTAACGCAACCCGATTTAGGATTGCTGTAGCGATCGGTAGTTAGTAGTCCGTCCAAACAAGCATTAGCCGCTGTCGATCGTCACGCCAATGATAAGGCAATTAGTTGATTCGATCGACTGCCATCTTGATTTATTTATCCCGATCTGTACCTGCAAATTGCATTTCGATCTGCTGGAGTTGAGGTTGATAGATAGCTAAATCGAACCAGAAGGTAGTTCCCACACCTACAGCACTAGTAATATGAACTTGACTGTGATGTTTCTCGATGATATTTTGGACGATCGACAGTCCTAAACCAGTTCCTTCTAGTGTATGGACGCGGTTCTCTACTCTAAAGAATCGATCGAAAATTGCCTGTCTATCTTCAGGATCGATGCCAATTCCGGTATCGATGACTTCGACTCTCACCACAGAGGTAATATCGTCTCCCTCCCCAGGGGTCTGTAACACCTGATGGGCGCGAATTGTAACTTTTCCATCCGCTTTAGTGAATTTTAGGGCATTACCAACCAGATTTGCCAGCACCTGGAGGATCAAATCGTAGTTGCCCAAGACTGATGGTAGTTCGGGTGCAATATCTTGACAGATTTCGATGCCTTTATCTCTGGCATTAAGTTGATAAGTCCGTAGGGTTTGTTCGATCGATCGATCTAGTTCGACTGCATCAAATAAATAAGTATGAGAGGATTCTAGTTTCGATAAATCCAGAACATCATTAACTAATCTCGTCAACCTATCTGTTTCCCGATTAGCAGTATCGAGAAATTCACTCCGTTCTTCTTTAGTTAATTCATCTCCATATTCATGTAGGGTTTCGATGAATGATTTGATATTAAATAATGGGGTGCGTAGCTCGTGAGATACATTGCTAATAAATTGACTTTTAGCTTCATTGAGTTCTACTTCGCGAGTGATATCCTGAACTGTCATCGCGATCGCCCTGACATTTTCTTTAACAGGATCGAGAACGTTAGTAATTAAAATTCTCACCGTACGCTGGGCAGGATGATTGAGGGTAATCCGAAATTCTTCACCGTCTAACTTACCCGCTGCAACTTGGTATAAGGGACGAGTAAGTTCGGCAGAAACGCTAGCAGGTAGAACGTGCAGGACGTTGGTAGCATTTAAGTCGAGATGATCCCAGCCAAAAAAGCGACGAGCGTTGGGATTGGCTAAGACGATATTCAGATTATTATCGATTAATACAGCCCCATCAGCGATCGTCGTGACGAGGGTTTCTAATTTGGCTTTTTCTGCGGTTAGTTCGTCGATATTTTGTTCTTCAAATATCTCTAACTTTTCAGCCATTTCATTAAAACTACCGATCAATTGTCCCAATTCACCACCAAGCGGTAAATCGATCCGCTGCTTGAAGTTTCCGGCGGCAATATTTTTGACACCAGAGAGTAATTCTTTAATCGGTTTAGTAATCTGGAGGGCATTAAATACCGCGCCCAAAATCACCATTACCCAAATCGATACAAATACGGCGATCGTCACATCTCTGGTCAATCCACTAGACGCAACTACGGTAGGATTAGGATTGATGCCGATCGCGAGTGTCCCCAGGAATTTGCCTTCATGTTCGATCGGTACGAATACATCTGTGACGATGCCTTCTGGAGTCTGATGTTGGCGCACCAATGGTAGATCGCGATTGCGATTATCTTCGGGTAAGTTGATTCGCCGCGCGATGGTGAGTGAGTTTTGGACTTCCAACTCAGAAAAGGGAATCCCCAGCCGAACACTACCAGCGTCATCAGCATAGAGAATGTAGCGCAGACTCGACGTACTATGATAAAACCGATTGGAGAATCGCGCGACTGACGTAAGATCGTCTTCAGCTAATTGCGGCGCAATATTTGCTGCTAGAAGTAGTCCCAGATCGCGCCCGAATCGCGTATCATTGAGCCGCGCATCTGCTTGAATGGTATTTACCGCCCAAAAGGTTAAGCCACTAACAATCAGCGACACCACCAATGTGGCTGCTCCCATCAGTTTGGTTTGGAGCGTGAACTCCATCCACCAATGGCGAATAAGATCGCGCAAGTTGTTGAACATGGCTAGCATGAAGGGGATAGGGGGTGATAAATAAATTATGTAGCTACAAATATTTTTCAGATTTAGCACTCTGAACCTGTATTCATGCACCTACAGATATGAGGCGGTATCCACCTTCACTATAACAGCGATCGTTCGGATGACTGTAGGATTGGGCACGATCTACCACGTGTAATACTCTCCCATCCTCTCAACTGGAATGTCGTTGGGATCGTCTCAGCTTTAGCTTATCGATTTCAAGCTGTGGGTTAGTTACGTCTTGGGCGTAAACTTGGCTCGATTGCATCGACTTTCAGATCGATTACCTGCCGAATATCTGTCGGTACACTAGTAAAAAAATTGTAGCCAGTTAACTTTTCTACTTCTTGAACCGAAGTCCGATATTGCTGCCAAGGCTCGAATTTTATGCCTTGCTTGTTTGGTATAATTACCGCGATCGTTCGGGTATTTTTATCGACTCCAGCTACCCCAGCATTGGGTTTATCCAACACTAAAATTACTTTCCACGTCACCGCTGGTACGAGGACTTTACCCTGTCCTACTGTCGCTTTTAGACCGTTTTTACCAATACCACCCTGTCCGTGTCCGCCTGAGATAATGTATAGTTCTTTCCCAGATCTCACCAACTCGCGAGAGTAGTTTTCTAACTGCACCCACGGACCCTGATTATTATCAGGCGATTGTGGGATAATATTGGTCATTAAAAAGGTCTGAATATTATCGGCTGGAGAACGACTGCGATCCTCTGAATTTGTCATGTGACCGCGATCGAATCCGCTACCAGTATAATCTGAAGGCTTGACGCGCTCCCAACCTGCTGGCAACTCATCATCAGGTGCAAATTTGCCCACGCGACGAGCATCGCCCAACCATGACGCATTCAGCTCCCAAGATACCCAATTGGGTATCCCTTTATTTTTAGAATAAGAGAGGGCATACTGGGGACGGACGATCAGATAATTCTCGGAATTGCCAGGGGAACTAGTTGCTTGAGACGGGTTCCCCATCAACAGGTTGATATTCCCTTTAGTTTCCCCTCCCGATGGAATGTCGGGATTGCGACAGGCGACGACACTAATTGAGATCGTCAAGATCAGGAGGAAAACTATTTTTCGCACGGTTGTCATTTAGATGGATGCGAGGGGACTAGGTATTTTCGCCCTCAGCCGATCGAGGTGAATCACTATGATACAGTGCATCCAACCTCGCGCGAGCATCCTCGACACTAATTGACTTCATGATTAGCAGCGGTTCGTTAGTGACATTGCCCATATCGTCTAGCAATTCAGGGTGAGGCACTGCACCTGCACGGTAGTTGTAGCCTTGAAAGTTAGGATTATTCCTTGCCCTGGGCTGTGACGCATCCATACTAAACCCGATTAAACTGCGGATCAGATTGCCGATCGCGAGAAATGCCAAAATAGTGAAGGCGATTAGATAAATTATTTGTAACATGTCACTGTCCTACACAACGAGCCAGGGATAGAAGTAATAAATAAAAAATTGTGGCAGAGCCAGCAGATTGATGTCACCATCTTAGTTAACAACGATTGCGCTCTCGCGCAGCCGTTAATTCTGCCTTTATGAGAAATTGGAAGTAGACGTAATAATTCTTACTCTTCTATCTTAGACTGTTCCGACTGTCTTAACTGCATGGACACGTGCCAACATTCTGTGACGATTTGATGCCAACCCACCATTTGACTGGGTTCGATTCCCGCTTGTCCGCCCACCGCGTTAAATAACATTTTAGCAACACTTACCTCTTGCTGCGCTCGATCGACCCGTGCCAATAACTCAGCTTGAGCATCGGGACTCATAAAAGCAATCCGTTCGCGCTCTAATAATTCTTTCGATCGACTAAACCAGTATTCAAAGTCTACCAGCAAAGGCTGGAGAATGGTTTGGAGCAATTCTTGCTCTGATGGCTGCGATTTGGACATGGGGTAAAAATAGATTGTTGTTATATATCTCTATTGTAATGGTTTTTTTACAATTCTTAATGAAAATATTTAGAATTAGTAGCTAGTACTCGACGGCGGGGTATTCTGAAGATAATCAACAGTCAAACTTTGACTTTTGGACTCGATCGACGGTACAATAGTACCTATGCACCAAGCTTTTGCTAGTTAAACTAAGGCAAGTCAATCTCAATTCCCCCTGTTCATAGAGGCATTAATGGCAACCCAAATTACAAATAGCCCAGACAGACAGAAAGCCCTCAGTTTAGTCCTCAACCAGATCGAAAAATCTTTTGGGAAAGGGGCAATCATGCGTCTTGGTGATGCTACCCGAATGCGGGTAGAAACCATTTCGAGTGGCGCAATGACCCTGGATATCGCACTGGGCGGCGGCTTACCCAAAGGTCGAGTCATTGAAATTTATGGCCCTGAAAGTTCGGGTAAAACCACTCTTGCACTCCATGCTATTTCAGAAATCCAAAAAGCGGGTGGAGTAGCCGCGTTTGTTGATGCCGAACACGCTCTAGATCCCACCTACTCTGCGGCACTAGGTGTAGATATCAACAATCTGCTTGTCTCGCAACCAGACTCTGGTGAAGCCGCCCTAGAAATTGTCGATCAATTAGTTCGCTCTGCTGCTGTCGATATCGTCGTGATTGACTCTGTAGCCGCACTCGTACCCCGCGCCGAAATCGAAGGCGATATGGGTGACTCACACATGGGACTACAAGCGCGGTTGATGAGCCAAGCCCTGCGAAAGATTACTGGGAGTATTTCCAAATCTGGTTGTACGGTAATCTTTATCAACCAACTGCGTCAGAAAATCGGAGTTGTTTATGGTAGCCCTGAAACAACTACTGGTGGTACCGCGCTCAAATTCTACGCATCCGTCCGCCTGGATATTCGCCGGATTCAGACTCTCAAGCGTGCTAATGATGGCGAATATGGTAATCGAGTCAAAGTCAAAGTTGCTAAAAATAAAGTCGCACCACCCTTCCGCATTGCTGAGTTCGACATCATTTTTGGGAAAGGTATTTCTACTGTCGGTTGCTTGGTAGATTTGGCTGAAGAAACTGGGATCATCACCCGCCGTGGTGCTTGGTACAGCTATGAGGGTGATAATCTCGCTCAAGGACGCGACAACACTGTTAAGTACATGGAGGAGAATGCGGAGTTTGTCGCTAAAGTTCAGAAGCAGGTGCTCGATAAACTGAGCACTGGCGTACCCGTCTCGGCGAATACGCTCAAACAAGCTGAGGAAGAAGAAGACGATACCGATACCGAAGAATAAGTCCAAACTAAATAAATGGCAGGGACAATTCATCGATTGTCCCTGCCATTCTTTTACCGCTCGAATTTGTACCTGTAATCGCGATCGATCGTCCGCATGACCCAATTCCCATCCCCGCCAGATTTACCGACCTTCTGGGCACCTGTAGATGTCTCTCGTGCTGCCTTTGTAGCAGCTAATGCGGTGGTAATTGGACACGTCTCGATCGAGTCTGGCGCAAGTATCTGGTATGGTGCGGTAGTACGGGGCGATGTCGAACGAATTGAGATTGGAACTTGTACAAATATTCAGGATGGGGCGATTATTCACGGCGATCCTGGTCAACCGACTATTTTAGAGAGTTATGTCACTGTCGGACATCGAGCCGTAATTCATGCTGCGTATATCGAAACAGGCTGCTTAATCGGGATTGGGGCGATCGTGTTGGATGGCGTTCGGGTTGGTAGTGGTAGTATCATCGGTGCGGGTTGTGTGGTAACTAAGGATGTACCACCGCATTCTCTAATGGTGGGAGTACCTGCGAAATGTCTGCGCCAAGTAGATGAGACAGAAGCTCAGGGATTGATTCTCCATGCTAAAAAATACGTGCAACTAGCTCTCGTACACGCTGGTAAGGGTACAGATTTAGGTTTTATTAGTTTGTGCGACGACGTTGCCAAGTCTGGCGATTGAATAATTAAATTCTGTTGGAGGGCAAAAAACCACCACAATAAGATTTTATAAGTTAGCGATTCTTTTTAGAGATTATGGATTGTTTAATCGCTCTAATCTAGTGAACGTAAAATCATGATTGTTTACCTATGCTCTGATTTATGTCACTAACTCTTTCACTAAGATATAGGGTTGAACGATCGTGGCTTGAAATCTCTGATTGGGATTAGTATTCCAGCGGTTGAGAATTTCAGGAGATGGTTTGACTAGTAGTTGTTCGCCAATCCAATGTTGAACTGATTGAGTATTGTCACTAGCGATCGCAACAGCGACATCTAAGAGATCGAGTTCGGGAACGACTAAAATCACTACATCCTTCTGAATGTGTGGCTTCAACCATTCTAATTCAGCCTCGTCAACGAGTTCGGCAAGTTGTTCCCGGAGAGTATTGTTCATGTGTGCGATCGTGGGTGATGTTTTTTTAATAATTATAACAATAAAATGTTATGGCAATTCTTGAATTAATCCCACATTTTATGACTATCTACCTAGAGCATGTAACTCATTAATTTTGGTCGTACATAGATCGGTAACTCGATCGAGTTCCGATCTTTTAGTTGCTGTCGGCGGGGGAATTAGTTCACCAATTCTAATTGTAATCGGAGTAGATTGAGGGAATCTTTTGCCCTGTTGTTCGATCGAATGAGTACCCCACAGACTGACAGGAAGTAAGGGTACCTGCGCTTTAGCTGCAATCAGAGCCGCACCTGGTTTGGGATCGACAACTCTACCATCAGGTGTGCGCGTACCAGACAAGAAAATTCCGACACCCCAGCCATTCTCAAGATAAGCTAATGCTGCTTTAATTGTCGTGCGATCGACTGCACCCCGTTTGACAGGATATGCACCATACAACTTAATTGCATTTTTCAATATTGGCACTTCAAACAATTCTTCTTTTGCCATATATGCTACCGGACGCAATACAGCAGCCGATAATAGTGGCGGATCGAAATTACTACCATGATTGCTCACTACCACAAACCCGCCCGATTTCGGGATATGCTCGGCACCTTCTACTTTTCCCTGGAGATACAGGTAAAATAAAGGGTTAATTATCGATTGCTTGAAAGCATGATAAAGAGCGAGGCTAATCAATGGTTCACGAGATCTGGACATGGAAATCAGTTGATAGTTGATAGTTGATAGTTGAATTCTGTAGGGTGGGCACTGCCCACTAATTAAGTTTCAGACAATTCTACTCTTGTAAGTGTCTATAGAACCCATTTGAGATCTTTTTAGGAGGAATCATGCGACAGATATTGGTGAGGATGGGCGGGTTCGTTTGGATTTGGTAGTGAAGAGCGGGAATTTATAGCATAAACCCGCCCCTACAGATCCATAAATGAGAATGTA
>JAJAZF010000341.1 GCA_026785875.1 Chamaesiphon sp.
AGCCGAAGCTCAGGAAATTTATCACAAAGTTGAGGAAGTTTTGGATCGAGAAACCCAACTAATTAATACTCGATCGATCCCACCAATCTCCTGGAAATGTGAGTAGGATCGTTAAACAGTTGACAGTTGACAGTTGACAGTTGACAGTTGACAGCGAAGTTGTTAAGTGGGAGATTTAAACTCCCTCTTAACAACTATCGCACCTTTAGGCAGGGGCTTTAAACCCTTACTGTTTGGTTACTGGTGGGTTACGGCGGATGCCGAATACACCCTACATTAACCTGCTCATTTAGGATCGCTACATGCACTCAAAAACTGGATAATTTCAGCATTGGTAGGTTGAGCATCGATCGCGCCAGCTTGGCGAGTCGTCAAAGCTCCAGCCGCTGCCGCATAGCGGACTATTTCGGCACCAGTTTGTCCCGATCCTAATTGATGTAATAACCCAGCGACAAAAGCATCGCCAGCACCTGTGGTATCGATCGCTGTGACGTTAAAAGCTGGCTGTTGTCCGCTGATACCATCGAGCCAATACTCACACATATTGCCACCATCTGTCACGAAAATTCCGACAGCTTTGGGTAAGTATTTGCATAGAGATTGGGGTGATGTTTCTCCATAGATTAATTCGGCTTCTTCTCGCGCAAACTTGACATAATCGGCTTGTTGTAGTAAGGATTTAATCTTGGGCAGGGCGACTGCTGGATCTGTCCAAAAAGTCGGTCGCCAGTTGATATCTACCATGATTTTTACCCCCTGTGCTTGGGCGAATTGCACGGCTTTCCAGGTGCTATCGGCACTAGCAGGGTAGGCTAAAGCTAGTGTCCCTAATAATAAAAAGTCCGCACCGCTAAATAATGCGCTAGGGACTTCACTCAATTGGGTATCGGCAAATTTGTCGGTAGGGATATCCCCGAAACCACCAAAGATGCGATCGCCATCAGCCGTTCTGAGTACCTGTACCTGACGGGTGGGAGCGGTGGGATGATGTTGGAGTCCGGTAAGATCTACGCCTTCAGTTGCCAACTTAGCTGCCAATTTTGCGCCAGCTTCATCACTACCGACACAGCCGATAAATCTCGATCGATCGCCCATTTTTACCAGCGCACAGGCGACATTTGCAGGTGCGCCGCCAGGTAGTGGTGTCCAGGATTTGACGTGTTCGCTGCTGACTCCACTTTGTTGAGCTAACAGATCGAAGAGGACTTCACCGAGACAAATGACGGTAGACATTTAGGGCTTAGGGGATAGGGGATAGTTGATAGTTGATAGTTGATAGTTGATAGTTGCAAGCGTTGGCGTTGCTGATTTGGGGTATGATTTGCCTCTGAAATTTCAGAGATTGCCTAAGCGAGTGAATCCTACCTGGATTCAGCAACGCCCAAGCAAGGTTATTGGGGAGATGTAAAAAGGACTAATAACAACTATCGCACCTAAAGGCTGTCAACTTTAAACCCCTGCTGTTTGGTAAGAAGGAATCAAACCCTCGATAATTGTTAATGGATAAAAACACTCGATCGCACCAACCAAGATGAATACCGATCCAGACCGACTATTAGCCAGTTATCATTATGACTTACCAGAGCAACTGATCGCTCAGACTCCAGCGGTACCCAGAGATCGATCGAGATTATTGGTAGTCGAACCTGATGGAGGTTATCAACATTGTCACTTCCACGAGATTGAGGATTTTTTAGCTGCTGGGGATTTGCTCGTATTTAATAATACTCAGGTGATTCCCGCACGGATTTATGGCTTCAAAACCACGGGTGCGCCTGTGGAAATCTTACTACTATCCGAGCAACAGCATAACTGCTGGTTAGCACTAGTGAAACCAGGACGCAAACTCAAAATTGGTACCCAAATCATTTTTCGTGCTCGTCATCCTGAGGCTAAAATTCCCCAGATTACCGCCACGATTATTGCCAGAGATGAAATAACTGGAGGTAGAGTACTGCAATTTGATTTACCCCAGGAGATCCCGTTACTTTCAGTACTGGATGACTTTGGAGAACTACCTTTACCGCCCTATATTAATGCCAGAACATCTACACCAGAACAGTACCAAACCGTCTATGCCAAAGTACCTGGAGCTGTAGCCGCACCCACGGCTGGATTACATTTTACACCCGAACTACTCGATCGATTGACCGATCGAGGTATCCATCAAACCCAAGTAACGCTCCATGTCGGTGTCGGCACTTTTCGCCCTGTCGAAGCTGAGGATATTACTACTCATCAGATGCACCATGAATGGTTGGAGATATCGAGCGAATCGATCGATCTGATTGAAGCCACCAAGGCTGCTGGAGGTAAGGTATATGCAGTTGGGACTACAGCGGTACGCGTCCTCGAAACAGCAGCTCAAACGGGCAAATTGCAGCCTTACAGCGGCGATACGAATATTTTTATCTATCCTGGTTATCAATGGCGGGTAGTCGATGGATTGATTACCAATTTTCACCTCCCAGGATCGAGTTTAATGATGTTGGTTAGTGCGGCGATCGGTAGGCAACGATTATTAGATTTATATCAGATTGCGATCGCGGAGCGTTATCGCTTTTATTCATTCGGCGATGCGATGTTGATTCGTTCGTGGAACGTCTCTGCTAGAGAATAGTTTCAATTGTGTAGGTAGCCTAAGATCTTTTAGTGGGGAGGGCGGGTTCGTGTGCCTCCGGCAGGCTGTGCCTACGGCAGGCTACGCCAACGCCAACAATATCGATCCGTAAAATCGATATCAGCTAGCATAAACAAAGCCATCTACGAGTTGTAAAAAATGTATTGTGCACTAATTTATGGATCTGTAGATGGCTTTGTTTATGCTAATCATTTCCGCCAAGCACTACTAAATTAGAACAAACCCGCCCATCCTCACCAATATCTGTCGAAGCTTGCGCGCCGCAGAGGCGGCCGATTCATCCTCAAAAGATATCACTTGGGTTCTAACCACTTTGTGTATAGAACAACTCTTTGTGGTGCAAAGTCCGCTTTTGCCTACGGCACGCTCCAAAGGACGCGGAATAATAATATCATCGTAGGCATTCTCCGATCGAGCTGAAATCAAAGCAACGATCGTGAATCAATCGCAACGAATTTCCACCATGAAGCCATCTGGATCGTAGCAGTAGATCCCTTTACCTGTCGATCGAGTCACAGGTTCGCCCTCGATTGGGACATCATTATCGCGTAAAACTCTTACTGCTAATTCAAATAAATCGGGAGCGATATCAAATGCCAAATGATTGGCGCGGGTGAATTGGAGTGTGGGATCGGGCGATGGTGGCGATAAATCTGGCTCGGCAAATAAGTCGAGAATCATCCCATCGGGAAGCCGAAAATTTGTTACTCGTCCCTGTTTTACTAATTCAACCAAACTAGATGGTATTTCCGAGCCTGTTAGTTCGTGTAGACCCAAGATCGTACCGTAAAAGTGGCGGGAGGCTGGCATATTTGCCACATTCAGAGCGATGTGGTGTAAGCGACACAAGGCACCAGCGGGGATTGACTGAGACTGACTAGTAACAATCGTCATAAATCGCAATGGTTTTTAAAAATTAAATCGCTGAAATACCGATTCTCTCGTCGATATGTGATTCTAGATTGAGTCGAGAACTTCAGACACAATGACATAACACCATTATCCTAGCTAAAACAGGACGAATTTAGCTCTAGTTGCGATCGAGAGTGTCCTGATTTGGGGATAGCGGTGATGTATATTCAAATGAAGACGAAGATTCAACCAGTTACTGTGCATTACCTGGGGTTGCCATGTCAACCAAGATCTAAATCAATTTGAGAGTGAGTGCCGAACGTGGAAGATCGATTACCTTTATTAATTCAAAAACAACTCGATGCCAAAATTCAGCAACATCCGCCATTATTCCCTTGGGAAACGGAAGTTGAAGACTATGAAACAATTGAGGCAGAATCTGGGAATCCTATACTTAATATCCCAACTTTACCACCCGAACCCAATTGCGATTCTCCGTAGGAGAGGCTACTTGTGGTGTTGGCGTAGCCTTGCCTTTGGCATTGTGTAGTCGAACTACGCCAACGGTAGCTGGTAAATCGTTAGTGGGTAATAATAATTGACACTTATACTCCGATTATGCCCACATCTGCTCAATCGCAACCAAGTTCGATCTTCGCTCAAATTCGTCAGCAGATGGCAAAGATGCCCAAAACTTCCCCAGAGGAATCGCTGCTGCTGCGGGTATTAGTACAGTTAATGGTAGTAATCGGGATTATTGCCACCGATGTAGCGGCGGAAACTAATTTGAGTTTGTGGGCAATTCCGCTGAGTATCATCGGTGCAACTTGGAGCTGGTATCATCGTCACGATCGTAATATTGGGGTCAAATTTGGATTAGCATTGGCGATGCTGGGGGCTTTAGGTTATTTTGTCTCGCATCTAGTCGGTAGTATGAATGATACTCGACTAGTTTTGGCAGAGTTATTGGTGCAGATGCAGGTAATTCATACTTTCGATCTACCTCGACGCAAGGATTTAGGCTATTCGAGGACGATCGGGTTAATCTTGATTAGTGTCGCTGGTACTTTGAGTCAAACGCTCACTTTTGCGCCGCTATTATTACTGTTTTTGACGATCGCAATTCCGGTATTATTTCTCGACTATCGATCGCGTCTTAATCTCGTACCACTAAAGATTACCAGTCCCACCCAGATTACCAAGATCGGTTTACCCTGGCAACGATTGGGGCAATTGCTGGGGATAGTACTAGCGATCGGTTTAGTCATTTTCGCACTGATGCCGCGCTTTCCAGGCTACCAAGGTTCTCTCCCTGTCAGTGCGCCAATTAAGTATCAGCAGCAAAAGTTTGATGCCAAAGGAATTATCAATCCTGGCTATCAGCGTAAGGGTAAAGGGGGCAATGGTAAAGGTCAACAGATCGATAGTAAAGGTGGCGATGGCAAGAGCGACGAGACATTGGATGAGAATTTTTATTATGGATTTAACTCGCAGATAAATCAAAATCTGCGGGGGATAATGAAGCCCAAAATAGTCATGCGGGTACGTTCCCAGGCTCCAGGATTTTGGCGGGCATTGGCATTCGATCGCTATACTGGGCAAGGCTGGGAAATTTCTCGCAACTCTCAGACGCGCAAAGTTAATCGCCCTGAGTGGGATTATAAATTTACGCTCGGGTATCCCACGTCGAAAATGCCTACCAAGCAGGTAATTCAAAGTTACACTGCCTTGGAAGAGTTGCCGAACATCATTCCAGCGATGTCATCAGTCAGTGAATTATACTTTCCGACTCCAGAAATTGCCGTAGATAAAGAAGGCAGTGTCCGATCGCCTGTAGGCTTACAGACAGGTTTGACTTATACTGCGGTATCTCAAGTGCCATTTCGCGATCGACAATTACTCGACAAGGCGAGTACTAACTATTCCCCAGATATTATCGATTATTATCTGCAAATCCCCGATAAAGTTTCGGCAAAAATCCAAACATACACTCAAGATTTAATCGATAAATCCCCCCAACAACAAGTCGGAAAAAATAGTCAACCATTGACATCCAACTACGCCAAAGCTCTCTACCTCGCCCAATATCTCAAGCAACATTATCGCTTACCACAAGACCCGATCGCACTCGCCCGCGTGCCAGATAGCGACGATTTGGCAAGCTGGTTTCTCTTCCGCTGTGAGGGTAAATCGACTAGTTGTCAAGCAGGTGGCTATGCCGATCATTTCGCCACTACTTACACGATGATGTTACGCTCGATCGGTATTCCTGCCCGATTGGCAGTTGGATTCGCTCCTGGTAGATTCAATCCCTTTACTGGATTCTACGAAGTAGCCAATACCGATGCACA
>JAJAZF010000342.1 GCA_026785875.1 Chamaesiphon sp.
GGTGTATCGCTCATAGTTTATTAATCCTGATTTCAAAATTGACAAGTTAGCAGATAGTAATCGACGTGTGTTGAAAACAGCATTCCACACAATTACTCTTGCCGATTTTATCAGTTGCGGCTAAAGGATGATAGTGTAAGAGCCGAAATCTATCTTCGCGATGCCGCCGATGCTGTTTCCGCAAGTTGCAAAATGCGCTACCGCCGATGGCAACGCCACATAATTATAAACTATCCCAATCCAATCCTAGATCGACCGATCGACGGATCTAGCTCTAAAATTTACTCACCCACAATCTGACACCAACACACAGATACTGTCAGACACCCTCTGAGGGGAGAGGATAATTTTAGATAGCTAAAGCTACTGTAGCTAGTTGACGAGCTGCCATATTGCTAAAATCTTGACTCCAGAGTAACTCACAAGAGTTGTTTGGACTCTCGACTAGTTTCACCTTGTGCAACTGTGCGCCAAGTTCGTGAATTGGTTGCTCGATGAGATGTCCGATATAGACGGCGATATTTTCAGCCGTGGGGACAACTTTGGCAAAGTGGGCAATATCTTTATTCAAGAAGGTGTGATCTAGTGGTTCGACAGCATATTTATCGACTAATTCGTGTAATTTGACTAAATCGACAATCATTCCAGTCCGTTTGTCAATTTCCCCTGTGACGGTTACTTCCAGATGGTAGTTATGTCCGTGTCCATTTACCCGCGCACATTTGCCGTAGATCTCGCTATTTTGTTCGAGGGTGAGACTATCTAAAGCTAGACGGTGAGCCGCGCTAAAGTGAGTACCAATGGTGAGTGATGCTTCCATGTCTTTACCTGTATATTCTGCGAAGAGTTCGGGATGTTCAAATAACTGAATGCGGACGAGCGGAAGATGGGGAGCTAATTTCTGCCAAATTACCCTAGCAATATTTTCGGTGGTGGGGAGAGTTGTCTGAAATTCTGTCCACACATCGTTGAGAAAACTGTAGTCTAGTTGTCCGGTGACTTCTTTTTTGATGACGTGCTTGACATCCGAGAGGTTTAGTACCATCCCATATTCATCGATATCACCATAGAGAGATATGTACAAAACGTAGTTGTGTCCGTGTCCATATGGCTGGGCACACAAGCCAAATTGTGCTTGGTTCTCCGCTGCGCTGAGTTCTGGCAACCAATATCGATGGCTAGCCGAAAACTGGGCACGACGGTTGATAATACATTTCATGAAACTTCATATAACGTTATATTTACTAGGATACTGCGTTTGGAATCGCTAAGTGGATATTTTGGACGATCGCCAAATCTCTAGATCGATGTGAAGCTATACTATTTCCTATCCCCTATCCTCTATTCCCTCATGGAACGCGGTTTAATGTGGCTCCCGTTGCTCGGAGCATTTATCTGGTTGGCGAGAGCGGGTTCTAACGAATACCAGAAGATTGAAGCTTATAAACGCTGGGCGGTAGGATTCGATCGATGTAAGTATGATATTTATGCTGTGATGGGACTCAAGGATCGAGAGATTAGTTGGGGTAAGCCGACTAAAACTGAACCTAAAGATCTCCAAACATTTAGTCTCGATCGAGTCAAACAGATTCAACTAGTTGTCGATAATAACTCGATCGATTTAGCTAGTTTACCAACTAGTGGTAAGAAAATTAATCTTCAGTTTCAATTTGCCGATGCTGATGATATCAATATTCCTTTTACTGAAGTCCCAATGGCGGCTGAGTGGAATAATTTTTTAAAAAATGCGCTCGAACCAAGCCAGATCGATCGAGTTTAATTGGAGATATTGGTGGATTTTAGTAGAACTTTTCTTGTCAACTGTTTAATCTGCACCAATTTTTAACTCGTAAAGATTCCAGAATGGCCCATTAATTGGTGAATAGTCAATTCCTTTAACCCGATTTTTGATAGCTGAGAGAGATAGGGAATTAACTAGATAAATACATGGTAAATTTTCTTGAGTTATTTTTTGAGTCTCGATGTAAATTTGACGGCGTTTGGATTCATTTAATTCTTGTGCAGCTTGAATATAAAGATCGTCAATCTTCTTTTCCCACTTAGCAACTTGACGATCTGTAATGGGCGGCTTTCCGGTTTGAGGTTTAAGATTAAATAGATGAGAACCACCATCTACCGACCAGAAATTTGCCCCATCATTTGGTTCAGCTCCACCAGTAAATCCAATTAATAAACCGTCCCATTGCAGCGAATTGTCAATTCGATCGATCAAGAGACTAAAGGCAATCGGTGTAAAATCTACCTCAATCCCAATTAGAGCTAAATCTTGTTTGATTTGAGTACCTAATGCTTCGCGAATTTTATTTCCCGAATTGGTGATTAAGGTAAATCTAACTGGATTATCTCGATCGTCAATTAGTTTATTTTGCTCGTTATATTTAAACCCAGCTTCTGCAAATAATGATTTCGCTTTCTGAGGACTGTAATCGTAAGCAGGTAATCCCTGTTCGCGAGATAGATAGTAAGGACTAGGAACAGAAATCGGCGAATCTTGAGGCGCACCTAAACCACGATAGATATTATTAATCATCCGTTGACGATTGATACTATAAGCGATCGCTTGACGAAATTTGACATTATTAAACCATCGTGATTTAATTGGATCGACTAATGGCTTGCCGTCTCTTTCGCCTTGATTGAGATTGAAAGACATAAAGGTAGTTCCCGTCGATGGGCCACCATTATAAATTTTATATCCACCTTTTTGTTCTTCTTTTTTGAGTAAAGAAAAGAAGTCAGGCGAAACACCATAGGAATCCAAACCGCCCGATCGAAATTGGATCAGCGCAGTATCTGTAGACTCGACTATTTGCCAGATTACTTTCTCGACATAGGGTTGTTGTTTGCCTTGTGCATCCTTACGCCAGTAGTAGGGATTCTTTTTAAAAACCAATCGCTCTCCAGGAGTATAGGAATCTAGCGTAAACATCCCATTAGAAACTAAGTCCGCAGGTTTGGTATTAATCCCCCAAGTACTTAAAAATAGAGGTTTACCTTTGTTATCTTTTTGGGTAATACTCGCACGTAGTTTGTGAGCGGGTAGGATGCTAATTCCCAATGTGCGGAGAAAGGGGGCAAATGGTTCGGGTGTGGTAAATTCGATGCGATTGTTAGCTACTTTTTTAACGGTAGGCAGTTTCCGCTCCTTACCAATTTTCAAAATATCTCGCGTATCAGTAGGAATCTCTTGATTAAAATAGACATCATTAAAAGTGAAGGCGACATCATCAACTGTCAATGGCGCACCATCCGACCATTTTAAATTTGGTTTGAGGGTAAAAGTAATACTCTTACTATCTGGGGAGATCGCCCACGATTCTGCCAACGCTGGTTGGATTTGTCCCTTACCATCTTCAGTAATTAAGCCTTCGCCGACATATCCAAAAATATTTGGTGATTCATTGCTTAATGCTGGATTAAAAGTTTTAGGATCGCTGAGAATTGCTGAGACTAATTGGTTCTGAGTTTGGGCTGAGGATGAACTAATAATTTGTTGACAACTGCTAATCCCGATCGCGATCGTCAGAATCAGCGATAATACCGACCATTGCCATTTAGAAGCTAATATATTTGCTAATATCATTTGTTAAGTATAAATACAGGATCGAGTGGCTGGTAATTTCACATCGGTGTAGTGTGTGGTTAAATAGGATAAGTTTTCGTTCGCATAGCCTCTGGCGGAGAGGATCGAATCTGACAAGTCCAATCTAAACCAAAATTGAGCGATAGATTATCCTTCCTGACGTTTTAATTAAAATTTTACCGGAAACTGAGCAAAAGCCGCCTGAGTCATCGTTGAAAAATGCTAAACCCTACCCCCCACTTCCCCATATTGTGAACTTGCGCCTTTTAATTCCATTTTTTGACCCAACAGTAAAAGACTGGTCGTTAACGGCAAGATTGATGCGGTGGGTGACTCTTCTGTGGTTGGCGATTGGGATGTTTGTCCTATTTTCAGCTTCCTACTATCATGGTGAAGTCGAAAAAAAAGATGGCTTATTTTATTTCAATCGTCAGATTTTTGCAATCTCGATTAGTCTAATTATCTTTAATGCGATCGTCCATTCACCACTACGCAAACTGCTCAAAGTTGCCCAATGGATCTTATTGGGAATTTTGGTATTACTGTTATTGACGGTACTGACCGGGATGGGACAAAATACAATGGGCGCGACTCGGTGGATTGCGATCGGTCCAGTTCAGCTTCAACCATCAGAACTGATCAAGCCCTTTTTAGTCCTCCAAGGAGCGAAACTGTTTGGGCGGTGGGAGCAGTATCCAACTAGAGTGAGGGCGACATGGTTGGGGATATTTGCGATCGTGTTACTGGCAATTTTAAAACAACCGAATTTGAGTACGACATCTTTGTGTGGGATGGGGTTATGGTCGATCGCTTTTGCCGCTGGATTGCCATTTCGATATCTAGCGGGAACGGCAATTGGTGGGGGACTGGTAGCGGGGATGAGTCTGACGATCCACTCATACCAACGAGCGCGAATGCTCTCTTTTATCAATCCCTGGCAGGATGAACAAGGTGATGGTTTTCAGCTAGTTCAAAGTTTACTAGCGATCGGATCTGGAGGCTGGTGGGGGAATGGATTTGGCTTGTCTCAGCAAAAATTAGACTATTTGCCAATTCAGGATACTGATTTTATTTTCTCGGTATTTGCCGAAGAGTTTGGACTAGTCGGTGGCGTACTGCTACTGATGATGGTGATGAGCTATGCCACTTTGGGCTTATTAATCGCCAGCCGGAGCAAAGATCCCGTGCATCGTCTAGTTGCAGTCGGATCGACGACTTTTATTGTGCTGCAATCGCTGCTGAATATCGGTGTTGCTGCTGGTACTCTACCTACGACTGGTTTACCACTGCCGATGTTTAGTTATGGTGGTAGCTCGATGGTCGCATCATTGATTCTATCAGCACTCTCGATCCGTGTCGCCCGAGAGTCAGCAGCAGCCAAAGTAATTCAGATTAAACTGTGATTAGACAGAAGGCTATTAGTGCGAACCGTACTCTTCATCTCTGCTGTCTCTCCAGAAAGTCAGTCATTTGCACGGTGATTAATTTGCTAATTTGAGGTATCCTCTACTGGGTCAGACGGATTTTTACCATGTCCCAAATCACCAAAGCACAAGCACAACTAGCATTTCTACCACCTAGATTCAATTTGTGGGTATTGCGGCTAGTCACTTGGGTGCTGCCCTACTGGTTAACATCCAAACTACACATCACGAACATCGATGTCACGGATATCGATCGCCTAGTGGAGGTCTATAAACAGTCGCAGATGGGTAGGTTCCGGCTGGTGATGGCTTTTCGTCATCCGAGCAATGACGACTCTTTTTGTATGGGATATCTATTGACAAAAATATTACCTGCTGCTGCTAGAAAGCATCAGATCTCACTCAAATCGCCGCTATTTGCTCACTTTGTTTACGATCGCGGGATTCCATTGTGGGCGGGTAAAATCATTAGTTGGTTCTATCCTCGATTGGGCGGTATCCCCATTCATCGGGGTCAGCTCGATGAGGGATTGACCTCCGCACGAGACTTGTTAGTCAATGGTCAGATGCCGCTAGCAATCGCTCCAGAGGGTGCAGCAAACGGGCACAGCGAACTGGTGAGTCCATTGGCATCAGGAGCCGCTCAAATTGGATTTTGGGCGATGGAGGATTTAGTTAAGGCGGGGAGAGAGGAAGATGTTTTGATCGTCCCGATTGGGATTCAGTATTACTATGTGGACGAGCCGTGGGAGAGGGTGGAGAGCCTGATCTATGAGTTAGAACAGGACTGTGGTTTGACAGTCGATCGACATGACTCAATTGTCGCTATTCGTCAGAGTGATGGACGACCGATGCGAAAATTACTCTACGACAGGCTTTATCGGCTCAGTCAGCAGTTGCTGTATCAAATGGAAAATTTTCACGCTCAATTTTATCAATACCCAATTCCCGAACGTCCACCATTAGGAGCAGATATTTCTCGCACGGAAATAGCTCAAAGACTCCAATATCTGTTAGATTTTACCTTGCAGGTATCGGAAAGTTATTTCAATCTTGCAGCCAAAGGTAGCAAAATCGATCGCTGTCGGCGGATCGAACAAGCTGGGTGGGATTGGATCTATCTGGAAGAATTGACCAATCCAAATAATCTATCTACAGTCAGTCGCAGATTGGCAGATCGGATCGCCACAGAAGCCAATTTGCGGATGTGGCATATCCGAATTGTAGAAAACTTTATTGCTGTAACTGACTCTTATATAAAAGATCGACCGACGCTCGAGCGATTTGCGGAAATTACGCTACTACTATGGGATTTAGTCGCTCAGATTAAAGGTGAAAGATCCGCCAAACCGCCGCGAATCGGCAATCGTCGGGTGCAGATGACTATCTGCAATCCGATCCCGCTATCTGATTATTGGGATCGATATCAAAGTGGCGATCGCCAAGCTAGACAAGCGACGATCGATCTCACACAAGAATTACAAACATCGATGGAAGGTACACTCGATCGCGGCTGGTAAAATCTGGCGGACTTTTCCCAACATCACTATGAACCAAAATACTCGGTGCAAGATGTGGGTTCATGTTACTAATCTCCATCATCGATGCCCAATCGACCTCAATAAACATTACAATTTAATTAACAAAATTTAATCAACCTCTCATAGTTCTGGCGTTATCCATGACCGTAATTCCGCCATCCTCAGTGTCCCCCGCACCATTACTCTCACGGCTGACTGACAAGCTCAATCACCTCGATCCCTCTCCTGGTCTAGTAGTTCTCCTCCTATCCGTTCTGATTGGGGGTACCGCAGGATTGGGTGTAGTTTTATTTCACTATCTGATCGAGCGATCTCATAGTTTATCTCATGCACTGATCGTCGATCGTCTCAAGGTGTTTTTGCATATTCAGGGGACTTGGGTGGTTGCACTAGTACCAGTGCTCGGTGGCATCGTCGTCGGACTGATGCGCTGGTACTGGCGCGATTTTGGCCCCAATATGAATTCGATGATCGCGGCTACCCAATCGGGTAACAAGGTAACGCCGTGGCGGGGTCTAATCAAGATGGTGGCGGCTTCAGTATCGCTAGGAACTGGAGCATCACTCGGGCCAGAGGGGCCGAGTGTAGAAATTGGGGCAAACCTGGGGATGTTTTTGGGACAGGCTTTAAATGCTTCTCAGGAACGGCAACGGTTATTACTCGGTGCAGGTGCGGCGGCGGGGATTGCGGCGGGATTTAATGCACCGATCGCGGGCGTATTTTTTGCGTTAGAGTTGGTATTAGGTACCACATTTGCAACTTCTGCGGTAAGTGTAGTCGTATTAGCCGCTGTAGTTGCATCGCTGGTCGCTCAAATTGGGCTGGGTGCTCGACCTGCATTTGCTTTACCTGTATATGAAGTCAAGAGTTTATTCGAGTTACCCCTCTATCTATTACTGGGTGGGGTGGCGAGTGTTGTTGCCTTTACATATACTCAAACTGTGGATTTTGCCCGCGAAGCCTTTCAGGGGAATGTCAGTTACTTGTCATGGTTGGGGAAAATCCCCCGTTGGTTGACTCCCGTAATTGGTGGTGCGATCGTCGGAATTGTTGCCTTAAAGTTTCCGCAGGTGACGGGAATTGGCTATGAAACGATCGAGGCAATGTTGCAAGATGTCCAATTTTCAGTGATTCTGCTCGTCTCAATTTTGGTAGTCAAATTGCTGATGACAGCAGTAAGTTTGGGGAGTGGGCTAGTCGGTGGTTTATTTGCTCCCTCAATGTTTTTAGGGGCGACGACGGGAGCAATTTACGGCAAATCTTTAGTATTATTATTCCCTCAACTCATCGGTCTGATTGCTGCCCCTCCAGCCTATGCAATGGTGGGAATGGCTGCGGTACTCGCCAGTAGTGCTAGAGCACCTTTAACGGCGATTCTACTGATGTTTGAGCTAACTCGCGATTACCGGATCGTTCTGCCAGTAATGGCTTGTGTCGGCTTGAGTATTTGCGCGATCGAACGGATGAACCCCAAATCAAAATCTCCAGATAAATTAGATAAATTAGCTCTGAGTGTTCAACCAGATCGCTATCTAGATCTCATCCAAAATCTCCAAGTCCGCGATGCGATGGATACTCACTATCTCCGGTTGTCCGATCGCTTAGATATTCTCACTGCTGGGTTAAAATTGACTCAAAATAATTGTCACAGTGCTTTGGTAATTGACGATCGCCAGGAGTTGCTCGGTATTATTACTCTCCACGATCTGAGTCGGGCAATTTCTCAAGCCGAAGCCTCTTCACAACCGAGTCAATTATTAACTGATACTCTCAGGAGTATTTGTACCAAATATCTATTCTACGCGGACATCGACGAACCGATTATCGAAGCGATCGATCGGATGACAGCCAGAGGATTGCACCAATTACCTGTGATCGACAAATCTCAGCCCGATTTAGTCGTCGGAATTCTCCAACAGGATCGGATCCCTCTCGCCTGTAGTATCGCATCTACCCGTCAAGCTTTGAATAAGTATAAAATGCTCACACCCACATTAACTCCGGCGATCGATCTAGCCGTTAAACAGTTAAACAGTTGATAGTTGATAGTTGACAGTTGACAGTTGTCTGGTCAGTTGTCCCGCCCAGTACAGTTGCAGCTCTTGGGGTCGCCAATACGGTAAGCGCAGAGCGTCTAGGATCGATCCTAGATGCTCTGCAAATGGAGATTACACCA
>JAJAZF010000343.1 GCA_026785875.1 Chamaesiphon sp.
TCAGTTTAGGAGCAATAAATCGAAATGCAATCACGCGCAGTCCGAGAAGGTTCAGTTGGATTGATGCTCATCGCTGGGTTAGGAGTCTTTGGGGCGATTTTCCTCTGGCTCAAAGGATTGACACCTGGAAGTCAGACTTACAACATTATCGCGCAATTTGCTCAAGCACCAGGACTTCAGATTGGAGGTGTTGTCAGGTTTCGCGGCATTCGGGTTGGTAAAATTTCCAAAATCGAACCTGGAGTCAATGGGGTTGAAGTCATGATGCAGATGGACGATCCCAATCTGACAATTCCTAAAGATGTGACTGTACGAGTCAGTCAAATTGGGCTAATCGGTGAGCCAGTTGTAGAAATTACCCCTCGGAGTAAGACTCCAATTAATACTACTTCGCTTGCTAAAGCATTGGACAGTAAATGCGATCGCAATTTGATTCTTTGTAATAATACTAAGGTCAATGGAGAGATCGGTGCGAGTTTCAATGAATTGATCGAACGGGCAACCAACCTAATTGAGTTATATAATAATCCAGAGGTGCTAAAAAATCTCAATAATACTCTAGCTAAGACAGGGGCAGCAGCCGAAGATTTTTCGCGACTGAGTAAGAATCTCAATCAGGTTACTAGTGATTTTTCCAGCTTACCTAAATCTGTAGAATCGGGATTGAACAATCTTTCAGTTAAGGCAAATGTTCTGACGACATCAATCGATCGAACTAGTACTAAAATTGGTCAAAGTGCCGATAAATTTAATGCTACTGCGGCTCAATTGACGGCGACTGCGGCTGAATACAAAAAATTAGCCACATCTGTCGATAGTTTAGTTGGAGAAAATCGTAAAACATTCTCATCTTCTTTAAGCAATTTTGATAAGCTCAGTGTCGATTTGCGAAAGACAGTCAATGCTCTCAATCCCTCGATCGGTAAACTTAACACTACCCTGTCGAAAGTAAATACAGATAAATTAGTTAAGGATTTGGAAAGTGTATTAAGTAATGCCAATCAAACCACACTCAATCTCAAAGGTGCTACCGCTAATTTAAACGATCCAAAGACTGTACTAATGTTACAGCAAACACTAGACTCTGCTCGATCGACATTTCAGAATACCCAAAAAATCACAGCCGATCTAGACGAGCTTACAGGTAGTCCAGAGTTTAGATCCAATCTGCGAAATTTAGTTAATGGTTTGGGTAAATTAGTATCCTCTACCCAACAATTGGAACAACAAGCTAAACTAGCCCAAACGATCGAGCCACTAGGTAGATCGCTCAATAATATTAGTCGATTACCAATCCCAAATTCTTCACTCCAAAATTCTGCCCGCCCAAATTTTAATCATCCGCTCCAGGGACAAGACTCTACCATAGGTGGCGATAAACAACCATTTGCCCCAAAATATCAATCCAGCGGTGATGATAAGATTACTATTCCCGATCTGATTAACAACCTTCCGCCGCTGCCAACACCAACTACAAACCCGAAAAATTAGCGATTACTCACATCTTGCACCAGCACCTTACTACACAATTAAATCGATTCAGCAACGCCAGTTGCCGCCTCCGTTCCGGTGTCACCGTAGCAACTGCGCCAAACGCCGCTAGTTGCTTTGCAATAGCCAAATACCGCTATTAGTAATACCCGAATCATCGGGAGTTACCAACAGGAAATGTAAACCATGTACGAGCCGTTTACTTGCTTCATAGAGTTTAGCGGCTTGACTGACTTCTGAATCATTAAATGTTAGCATCACCCATCGATCGGCCAAACCTGCATCCAGAACTAAACCTCCAGGATCGTCACCTAAATAATTAAGACTCACAGGCTCCGTTTCGGCGATCCACCGCGCTAACCGCATCGATTGTCTACCACCGTAGATAATTACGCCAGGGATGGCTACATTAGCTCCTAGCCCCCAATGCGGCGGTAATAAATAGTCGGGCATCGAGACGATCGGCAGCGGTCGATCGGCAAAATCTGCTACCAATTGTCCGGCTGTGAGCGTCACAAATTGCCACTTGTCCCCGACTAAATAATCGGGAATAGGTAATGGTGGTGGCGACTCGATCGCTAGTGGTTGATAATTAGGATTACTATAGTTCTGCGCCTGTTGTTGCAATAACTTTTTTAGGGCAATCGTGCGCCGCGTTGCTAATACTTCAATCCCTAATTTCGCAGCAGCAGTCTGAATCAACCCCCAACTTTGCGGGCGAAAGACTTGGATAACTTGGGGTAATTTGTCTGTCGCAGCTAACTTGAGCTGTGCCGCAATCCACTCAGCATTTACCTGTTTTTGGGGACAGATAGCTGTATGGTACCACCCCCCATCCGCCGCACAGATGACCAGTTCCCAGAGGGTTTCTCCCTGTTCGTTTTGCTGAGGACGACTAGAAATATCTGCTTGCCAAATAGCCATTTAGGGAATAAGGGATAGGGGATCGGGATTGAGGTAAACTAAGCATTGTTAAGAGTCTCATCCCAAGCATGGAAATCACCTGGCGATCGGTCAAAACATACACTGATATTCTCTATCATAAAGCCGATGGTATCGCAAAAGTGACCATCAATCGTCCCGAAAAGCGAAATGCTTTCCGTCCACAGACAGTATTTGAGATGTACGATGCTTTTTGTGATGCGCGGGAGGATACTAGTATCGGCGTGGTATTGCTCACAGGTGCAGGCCCCCATACAGACGGTAAATACGCCTTCTGTTCCGGTGGCGACCAATCGGTGCGCGGACAGGGGGGTTATCAGGGTGCAGACGGGATTCCACGCCTAAATGTGTTGGATCTCCAACGGTTGATTCGATCGATGCCCAAGGCGGTAATCGCCCTAGTTGCGGGTTATGCGATCGGTGGCGGTCATGTTTTACACCTAATTTGCGATCTGACAATTGCTGCTGACAATGCCATCTTCGGACAAACAGGGCCGAAAGTAGGCAGTTTTGATGGGGGATTTGGGGCGAGTTATTTGGCGCGAATTGTCGGGCAAAAGAAGGCGCGAGAAATCTGGTATCTGTGCCGTCAATATGACGCTCAAGCAGCATTAGATATGGGCTTGATCAATTGTGTGGTACCTGTAGACCGATTAGAAGCGGAAGGGATCGAATGGGCACAGGAGATTTTGGCTAAAAGTCCGATCGCGATTCGCTGTCTCAAAGCCGCTCTCAATGCCGATTGTGATGGACAAGCTGGTTTACAAGAACTGGCAGGTAATGCCACTATGCTCTACTATATGACCGAAGAAGGTGCTGAAGGTAAGCAAGCATTCTTAGAAAAGCGACCGCCAAATTTTCGACAGTATCCCTGGTTGCCGTAAATGGCGGTGCTGAAGATAACTCTTCTAGAGCAGAAATATCCGATCGATATTGTTCGGTTAATCAATATATATTTCTGTCATGAATGAATCGATCTCGATTACTTGGGTGCAGCTTGTTCCTTTGATTGCATTCTTCTGAGCCGAATTTCTTGCTCGACAACTTGCTGCTTGAGCAGTTCGAGTTGAGTTTGGGTAATTTGTTTTTGAGATTCAAGTATTTGGGTTTCTGATTTGAGTTTTGCCATCCGCGCATTGTGATCGTCTGTGCGCCCTGGCTGATAGGTAATTCCCAGATATAAGGTCACATTACGCCCATCGTAGGTATTAAGTGCGCCGCCCAAATTGAGACCAAAGTCATTTTCAGTATTGATCGGATTCTGAATTACAGGACTAAGTGGAATATTGGGATAATTATAAGTACTTTGCTGACTATTATTCTGGCTATTTTGAGGATTAGTCTGGACGACGGTATTCCCATTTGAGTCATTACCGACCGTGGAAGTTTGAGGGGCATTTTGAGTAGAAGTCTGTGCCTGGGTAACACTAGCTTCTACAAGTAACCCTGAGATAATTAAGGTAGCTGTAGATAGATATTTGACGATCGCGATTTGCACTGTAAAGAAGTTGGGTAAAAAGGTATATCCAATCTTAACTTACACACAAACACTCACAAAATTTACA
>JAJAZF010000344.1 GCA_026785875.1 Chamaesiphon sp.
ATTCAACTCACCCCGTATGTTCCAGTTAGCTTATTGAGTTGTTGCACCAACAGGCTCAGGAATAGTCCGACATCGGTGACAACGCCAATTGACTCGATCGAGCCGCGATCGCTCAACTTGGTCACTACGGCTGGATTGATGTCGATACAGACCATTTTTACACCTGCGGGGGTCATATTGCCCACGCCGATCGAGTGAAGCATACTCGATAACATCAAAATCAGGTCGGCACCTTCAATCAAGCGGGCGTATTCTGCCTGTGCTTCGACTAAATTCATCTGAGTATCGGGGAGTGGACCATCATCCCGAATCGATCCGGCGAGGGAGAAGGGGACATTGTGTTTGACACATTCGTACATCACGCCACTGCGTAATACTCCCTGCTCTACGGCATTGGCAATGCTACCACAGCGGCGAATCGTGTTGATCGCTTTGAGGTGGTGGCGGTGTCCGCCGTGGACAGATACGCCGCGCTGCATATCTACTCCGAGCGAGGTGCCCATTAAGGATTGTTCGATATCGTGGACAGCGATCGCATTTCCGCCGAGTAGGGCGTGGACGTAACCCTCGCGAATCAGTTGGTTGAGGTGTTTGCTACCTCCAGTGTGGATCACAACTGGCCCAGCGACGACCACAACTTTGCCACCGCGATCGCGGATTTGGCGCAGTTCCCAGGCAATTTGTTCGACGACTAGTTCCACTCGCCTTTCGCTGGAAACTCCAGCCCCCATGAAGCTAAATTCTTCGGTGGCAGCCTTTTTCAATGTCGTGGTGTTGCGTTTGGTGCGGATGCCCTCGCTGCCAATTACGACCGATTCACCCACCTGTAAGTCTCGCAGCAGCTTGCAACGGGCGACTGTACCTGTAGGGGTATGGGTTACGGCGATCGCGCCATCCATCCGTTGTGCCTGTACTTCGATCCACTGACCCGCAACTGAGATTTCGGTCGGATAGATCGTGGTGGCATAGAAGTCGTCCTCAGCTACACCTGCTTGAGTGACCGCTGCTAATTTAGCATCTGAAGACACTTCGCCACTGACTGCGCCGAGATCGATCAATTGCCCCATGATGTCTGCCATCACTACCCCATCGGGAGCTGAGACTTTAACTTCAGCCGCTGAGGTGTCTAGCCGCTGTGCGCCGAGATTGAAGTTCAGAACTTGAAAGCTCCCGCCGCCTGAGACGATCGTGTCGAGGACGCGATTTACCAGACCGGAATCTAATAAATGACCTTCGAGTTGAATCACACGGCTTTGAATGGTAGACAATTGCGGCGACTGGTGATGAGTTTCTGTCACCTTTAGGGTCAAGCACTTGGCAGCCCCACCCGCTTTGAGGAATTCTGTCAGAGGTGTTTCAATGACGCTAAAACCGCGTTCGCTCAAGCTTTTCTTCAAGCTATCGCTGGCTTTATTGACGACTACCACCCGATCGATATTCACCGAATTACAGGCAAAAGTCACCGCATCAGCTTCGGCGATCGCAATTCGTTTCTCAGCCGGAACGCGCAACTCGATCAGTCGATTGGAATAGGTATCAAAAGCGGGAGGATAGTACAACAGATACCCATCTGTGAGCGGACAAAAGCAGGTATCCAGGTGATAAAACCGTCGATCTACCAGTCTCAGGGATAGTACTTCCACATCCAACCAGTCTGCTAAGTAGGCATGGGAATCGAGTTCCGATCGAAAGCCATAACCCGCCCACAACCATTGTCCGCCCCGATCCATCAGCGCGTCCCCCGCACCTTCAAAGGGCAAGCTTTTGGGCAAGAGATGTACTTTGTAGCCTTGCGCTTCAAACCACTGTTGAAAATAAGGTTCTTCCCCCTGGCGTTCGGGATGGAAAAAGCGGCTCAGGACGACTGTATCGCCCAAGATCAGCCCAGCATTTGCCGTAAATACCATATCTGGCCAGCCTGGCTGAGGTTCGACCAGCTCGATCTGAGCATAGGTTTTTAATACTTGGTAAAGCTGGTTCCATTCCGCCTCGGCGAGATCGCGCGAGGAGCGATGAATATTTCCTTCCATCCACGGATTGATCGCGTAATCAACTTCGTAGTGATGGGGCGCGCACATCAAGATTCTTACTGTATCAGTCATGTTTACCTCAATATTGAAGGGGATTGCGTTGGTCAAAGACATCAAGGCTCTGCTAGATCGGCTGAGTGGGAATGACTGAGATGATTTGGTTTCCCTTATGATAGCTAGTCACGCGCCTTTTCTCGCGATCGAGTATCGAAAAGGTGGCGATTTTTACTAGCTGAGATTAATCAGAAGTGGATAATAAATAAAACACCCAAATAATTTACCCCATTTTCCCAATTGGTAACTTACAATACAGTTATCCGCTATCAAACTCCGATTGGAAATCGGTTCCGGTTAGCGAGGTTTTTTTCCTGTGCAATATTAAGCACTGAATGGAGAACTACCGCAGGGAATCCTCTAGATTAAAAAATGTAGTATAGTGACAATCTACATAGCTTCTGTCCAGATTTAATACCGATATCAGCAATTGTAGTTCAAATGTTTTAATTCACATCCGAGGACAGGATTATGGCTGTTAT
This sequence comes from Chamaesiphon sp., assembly GCA_026785875.1. Lineage (GTDB taxonomy): Bacteria > Cyanobacteriota > Cyanobacteriia > Cyanobacteriales > Chamaesiphonaceae > Chamaesiphon. The sequence continues at coordinate 2,567 of JAJAZF010000344.1, forward strand.
TCAACGATATTCCATGACAGACTTCCAAGATGAGGTGCGATCCCTAGTGGCACGAGGAGCGATCGATCGACAGCAACGTATTTACGAGCTAAAGAAATATTTTGGCAATCGCGAATGGCAGGACATCGAACATTTGTTAGATGCTGATGACTATGTACTCAGAGGTCATATTATCGATCTAGTCGGGGCAGAGTCCTGGACGAATGATTGAGCCGAGTGCAACGGTTGCTCGATCGAGATCGGTAAATGTCATCGCCCACAGCATATTCCCCGTGGTCATCTGAACCCTGGGGAATGTCGAGCCTATTCCTTCTCTTTCGGTCGGGGTTTATCAACATTTGCTGTGCCCACTAGATAGGAAATGGCGTAAGGACTATCCACCTTTGTTGATGCCTTGGCGATTTCCAGTCCGATCGTATTTCCATCTCCGTCATAATCTAATACCAATCCTGGGGCAATTTGAGCCGTTTCCTCAACGGTGGTTTCGATGAAAGTAATTTGTAAAATATCCTTGTCCGCGTCATAAATAATTTTCACGATCTGCTGTATCCTTGGCTGCGATGATGAACTGCGATGTGATGTCGCTCGGCTGGAGCTAATACTGACGTTGGCTCATTTATTACAGATCTAAAGAAATCTATTTTCCTCATCGTAATCAGAAGGAAGACTGCATTAATGTATCATGAGTCACAAAAGCTCGGGCTAATCTTTCAGTTGAAAAAAATTGAGATAAATCCGTGTGTAGCTTGAGGGCTATACTAATTGATAGATGTTTTGAGCCATCGATTTATGCCGAAGCCTGAAGGCGCGTTTCCCGATCTTTCTTTACAGCATTCTACCATTCGACCGATCGGCGTTTATGCCTTATCAGGACTTGCATCTGATGGCAATCTCTTACTAGCGGTTGACACGATTCGAGGCTATCTAGTGGCGATCGATCGACACACCAATAATACAACTATCCTCAATTCTCACCACGTTCCAGACTGGATTGGTGTAACTGGATTAACCATCTGGGAGGATACATTTTGGTTCGCCAAGGGATCGGAAGTACTCTGGTGCAATCGCCAAGCTCTGACACCGACGCTATTTACTCGCCTCCCCTATCCAGTCACAGGGGTCGCAGTTTGCGAATCGATGGTATATGTGAGTTGTCAGAAGTCGGGCTATATCCATATTTTCGAGCGGAATACGGGCGCACTAGTACGGCGAATTCCCCAGCCAGGAGTGGGATGTGAAACACTGACGATCGAAAAAGATGCCCTCTGGGTGTGCGATCTCCAGGAGCAAACTGTCTATCAGATCGATCGGACTACTGGAGCGATTCAACTGAGCGCGCTCACACCTTTTAGTTCGCCAACTGGTATCGCCTTTGTCGCTCCTGGAGAAGGAAAGGAGTCGATTTGCTATGTGGTTTATGCTGATGAAGAACCATATATTCGGGACGATCCAAATGCCAAATTTCCTTATCAATTGACATTTCGCGATCGCACTTTCATTCACCCGTTACAGATCCACCACAACCCAGCAGCGCACTACACCCTCTCCAATGGGTACTTAGTCGAACTCTCATACGTCGAAGAACTGCTACCCCTAGAAGCTGTCACCCTGAACCAAGTTGAGTGGCGGATTGCCTTGCCCTCGGACACCCTGCGTCAGCGGGTGCGATCGGTCGAATCGATCGGAGGTGAGTTGACAATTGAAGAACAGGAAGGACAAAAAGTTGCGGTATTTAAATTCGATCGACTCGATGCCGAGCGGGGTGGACTGTTCGGCTGGAAAGCAATTATTGAAATGTACGGTCTCAAATACTCTCTAGCTCCTACCGATATTGAGGACAGTCCCACGCTCCCAACCGAACTAGAGCAACGCTATTTAGTCGATGACGACGATTTGGCGATGGACAAGCCCATCATGATCCAGGCGGCAAAAGAAGCAGCGGGCACAGAAACAAACGTGTTGCGGAAGATGCTCAAAATTCGCAACTATGTCTACGACAGGCTTTCCTATGGCATCCAGCCCCGGATCGATACCCCCGATGTCGCCCTCGCACGGGGGGTTGGCTCCTGCGGTGAATACGTGGGAGTCTTACTCGCCCTCGCCCGCCTCAATGGAATTGCCTGTCGGACGATCGGACGGTATAAATGTCCCCCCTATCCCGATCGGATCTATCAACCCCTTCAGCCCGATTTTAACCACGTCTGGTTGGAGTTTTATGTGCCTGGAGTGGGCTGGCTGCCGATGGAATCCAACATGGACGACACGATCGAACGGGGGCCATATCCCCAACGTTTTTTCATGGGTTTAGCCTGGTACCACACCGAAATTGGTAAAGGGATCTCGTTTGAAAAAATGAAAGCGATTGACACGCCAGAGCATCTCTCGATGGGCGATCTCGCCATCAATCACATTCGCTTTAGGATCTTGGAGGAACTAATCCCTGGGGACATCAGTGCAGACTAATTGTGTGCTGACGAAATATCGGCATTACGAGTAATGCTCGATCGCTAGCAAGTTGGTACAGTCGATCGACTGTACCATAGAGTAAAATATTGCCGATAATAGTTATCGCCAAAAGAACCTTGCGCGAGTTTTGAGAAAGTGCGCCTCAATATATAGATGTCGAATTAAATCTACGCCAGGAAGATCGCGATCGCGAAAATGAGTGTACTGAAAATAATATGAATTAAATAGTGTAATGATATCGACAAGCAACGATCGTCAAATACTCATCTTCTACTGCGTAAACTAACCGATTGGTATCGTCAATCCGCCGCGACCAAAAACCAGCTAAGTTCTCGCGCAGGGTTTCAGGTTTGCCAATACCCTCAAACGGGTTGCACATCGTCGCCTCAATTAGTTTATTAACCCTTTTTAGTGTCTTTCGATCTTGCTCTTGCCAATAAATATAATTGTCCCAAGCCTCATCTGTCCAAGCTAGTTTTCTAGTCATCTAGTAAATCGCGCACTACAGCTTTTCCTTGCTGAAACTGGGCGATCGATCGAGCTAAATGAGCGGCATTTGCTGGTGATTTTAATAAATGCACTGTCTCCATCAGACTATTAAATGACTCCAGTGACATCACCACCACGTCATCAGCATCGCGTCTAGTCACGATGGTATAGTCTGCATCTTCTACCACTCGATCTAAAACCGTCTTGAGGCTATTTCTGGCTTCACTAAAGGATACAACTTTCATGTTATATTAGTACGATTAATGGTACAAGTATAACAAGTAATGTTCAATTTTCGTTCTGTAAGCGCGGGAGTCGCAGGCAGGGAAAACGCGGATCTCGTTCCGAGCAAAGGCTCCGCCAACGAACAACAATTTAGCCACTATTGACTATTCACTAATTTATGTCTTATTCCCTGATAATTCATGGCGGTGCTGGTGCACTCGAAGATCTCAAATACGAAGCCAGCGAAGCAGCATTTAAACAAAGTATCACCGTAATCTTAGAACAGGGTCGTCACCGCCTAGAACGCGGGGATAGTGCCTTAGATGTAGTCGAATATTGCGCCAATCTCCTCGAAGACGATCGATTATACAACGCTGGATGCGGATCGGTACTCAATGCTGATGGTAAAGTAGAAATGGATGCCGCCCTCATGGACGGACGCAACCTCCAAGCAGGGGCTATTGCTGGCATCAAAAATATCAAAAATCCGATCTCCCTAGCGCGGCGAGTTTTAGAGCATGGCGAACACGTGCTCCTCATGGGCGATGGCGCGTTGGAGTTTGCTAAATTCTGTGGGATCGAAACTTACCCTGACGATTACTTCATTACTGAGGCGCGAATTAAACAATTAGCCGAAGTGCAGCTAGTAGGGGGAATGACGCTAGATCACGAACGGATTAAACCGTCCCAAAAGCTGGGGACAATCGGAGCCGTAGCGCGGGATATTCATGGCAATCTCGCGGCGGCGACATCCACCGGAGGGCTGGTGAACAAACGCTGGGGAAGGGTTGGCGATACGCCCATAGTCGGAGCTGGAGTATTTGCTGATAATGATACCTGTGCGGTATCTGCAACGGGCTATGGCGAACAGTTTTTACGCACGGTACTGGCGAAAACGATTTCCGATTTCGTCCAGTTTCGGGGGATGGATGCCCAAGCTGCGGCAAAGGCGGGGATTGAGTATTTAGTCGCGAAGGTAAATGGAGAGGGTGGGGTAATTGTCATCGATGCTGCGGGTCATTGCGCTGCGGCTCAATCCACCTCTGGGCTGATTCGGGGTTGGATTGAGCTGGGGGGTGAGACACACTGCAAGTTGGGGTAGAAGAATGGGGTCAAAACTGATTCCGATCCAACGCAACGATCGCTGATAAATAGATGAGTGATTTTACATTAGATTATCGAGTTAGACCTGCTCAGATCAAAGATCTTACCCGATTAGGTGCGATTGAGAGATCGGCATCTATTCTATTTTGGGATACTCCTTATACCTGGTTGGTGGAGGGTGAGCCATTACCGATGGATTTAGTCTACTCTCAATTTCAAGCTGGGCAAATTTGGGTAGCCGTCGATCGATCGGATCTAGTTGTAGGATTTGTCATGACTTGTAATCTAGAGCATGGACTTTATCTCAAAGAAATAGATGTCAATCCAACACATGGAAGTAGAGGGATTGGTAAGATGCTAGTCAAAACTGTTTTAGATTGGGCACGACTGCACAGCTATAATGCTGTGTTCCTATCTACGTTTCGAGATCTCCCTTGGAATGCCCCTTTTTATCAGAAATTGGGATTTTCGATTTTGAATGAGTCTGCATTAACTGCTGGTTTACAGGAAATTAGACAGCAAGAGGTTCTGGCAGGTTTTCCGATACTCGATCGAGTAATTATGTCCATGACTTTTTAGGTATTGCCGATCTAAAATATGAATCAACGTTTATTTTTAGGCGATCGCGGCTTTACTACTCTAGCTCTGAAGGCGAAATACTTATTCCTAAAGCCTAAAACCTAAAACCTAATCGCTGGTTTGGCGGTATTGTTCGATAAAATCTTGGACTATTTGACGATATTCACGCATCGTTTCATCTACCCAATTACGATCGTTCCCATTGACATAAATATGTACCAAAGGTTCGCCAGCGTCGGGGAGAATTAACACCCAGCGATCGTCTTGATAATTAACTATTTTGACTCCATCTTCGGTATCTAAATATTCTGGTTGATGATTTTCGAGAATGTGCCGCATCAAGCCGCCTTTAGCCGTCCAAGGGCAGCGAAGGGAATGACTGCGATAAAAGACGCGCGGTAGCTCCGCACGGAGGCTACTGAGCGATCGTTCCTGACGGGTAAGCATTTCGATCAGTTTGGCGATACAGAACATCGCATCGAAACCAGGATGAAATTCAGGGAAGATAAAGCCCATTTCACCACTCCCACCGAGGACGACATTCGGCAATTGCTGACAGGCTTCCATCAGTGCGGTGGGGCTGGCTTTGGTGCGCTTGACTTTGCCGCCATGACGACGGACAATTTGTTCGATCGCACTGGAAACATGGACGGGGACTACTACAGTGCCGCCAGGATAAGCTGTGAGGATAATTTGCACCATCAGTGCGGTGAGCATATCACCCCGAATTGGCACCCCTTCTTCATCCACGAGAATCAGTTGTTCGCCGTGAGCGGAGACTTGCACCCCAAATGAGGCTTTGAGAGCGACGACGACGTGTCCGAGTTGGTTGAGTAATACTTCCCGCTCGTTGCTACTCAGGGAGAGCTGATTGAGGCTGGCATTGAGTACCACCGCGTCGCAGCCAAATTTTGATAACAGTACGGGGAGGATCGCACCGGAGACGGCATAGACGTAATCGACGACTACTTTTGTACCTGCATGACGAATGGCATCGATATTGAGTTGTTTTTGGAAGGCAGATTTATAAATTTCCATCCCTTGGGAAAAGCGGTTGACATCACCAATTTCTTGCACCCGCGCTCGACGCAAATCTTCTTTGAAATAGGCTGATTCGATCTTTTTCTCTTGGGTAGTGGAGATATTGATGCCGCGATCGTCAAAGAATTCGATTAAGATGGAATCCATCCGATCGGGATGCAGCCTGACGTGAATCCCGCCGCTCACATCGACTTCATCATGGCGTTGGCGGAGGGAATAGATAATTTTGCGCGCAACGGGGATAGCGGTAGATTCTAAGTCTTGAATATTAATCCCCACAGACATCAATCCCGCAATGAGCGATCGAGATACCATCCGCGATACATTGCGCTGATCGCGGGAGACAGTCACCTGAGATCCTGGTTTGAGCGTAGAGCCATAAGCCGCCCCGAGTTTGACGGCAAATTCTGGAGTGATATCAATATTTGCTAAACCTTGAACGCCCCGTTGAGCGAACAGATTGCGATGAGCGATTTGTCCCCAGATTAGATTAATATTCAATATGGCTAGCGGTTCGATTTCCTTATTCGGCCATACTCGCACATTTGGGTTGATTTGCGCCTCATCGCCGACATTCGACAGTGCCCCCAAAACTGCCCCTTCCAGCACTTGAGCACCGCGACCGATCCTCACCCCACGCGCGAGTACACAAGCCCGAAGCTGGGCATCCTCGCCGATAATGCAGCCATTTCCAATAATCGGACGTTTGAGATTTGCCCCGCGACCGATCGCTACATTATCACCCACGATCGTCTCTGCCGAAATTCTCACCCGCGCCCCGATTTTACAATTGGCACCAATTACCGCTGGTGCCTCAATGTGGGCACTCGGATCGATATAGGTATTCGCCCCGATCCAAATCCCTGGACTAGTTTCCGGAAATGGCCAATCGAGCTGAACTTTGCCCCGCAGTGCGTCGTATTGAGCTTCGCGATAGGTGTCGAGTTGACCGATATCGCACCAATAACCATCGGCGATATAGCCATACATCGGCACATCGTGAGTGAGGAGTTGAGGGAATAAATCCTGCGAAAAATCGGCTTCAGTATCGGGATGGAGGTAGTCGAGGATTTCTGGTTCGAGGATATAAATCCCCGTATTTACCGCATCCGAAAATACTTCACTGGCGGATGGTTTTTCTAAAAAGCGACGCACCCGTCGATCTTCATCGAGAATGACTACCCCAAAATCAACGGGGTAGGGAATCTGCGTCAAAATAATTGTAGCTTTGGCACCCTTACTGCGGTGAAACTCGATCGCTGCTGTGAGATCGATATCGGTAAGACTATCGCCACTAATCACTAAAAATGTCCCGCCGAGAATTTCTTCGACATTTTTGACACATCCGGCGGTACCTAATGCGCGTTCTGCTTCGATCGCATAATGAATCTTGACACCAAAATCGCTGCCATCACCAAAATAATTTTGCATTACTTCCGGTAAGTAATGCAAGGTAATGATAATTTCGGTAATGTTATGGCGTTTGAGCAAATTGATAATATGCTCGGCGATCGGCCGATCGATCGCTGGTACCATCGGTTTAGGTAATTCGCACGTCAAAGGTCTCAACCGCGTTCCCGAACCTCCAGCCATCAATACTGCGCGCAGTTGCATATCTTTTTTTATAGGGGCTAATTACCCAATACATCTTAATTGTGATGCTATTTTTGAAGCCTGTGCCTTGGGCGATCGCATAGGTTAATATATCTATCTCAATCGATAATTCAAGGAATGGAGCTAAAATAGATTATAGATTGTCATATTAGTGCAATTTTACCGCTAATTCTGTAACAACCGTCATTAAGTAAGATTTAGGCAAGAGTTATGAAGTTCGTTGTCATTGGTTTAGTTGGGGCTTATGGATACGGAGTCTGGAAGTTTTCGCGCAACTTCAATCGGACTAATTATCAACGCACTCTCCCGACTAAAATTGTTCTAGCATTGCTATGGCCAGTTTGCTACATCGTCAATGCTTCCTATCGTCAGAATTTCAATCGGGCATTAAAAGGTGGTGATTAGTTAATTGATAATTGATAATTGATAATTGATAATTGGGTTTTTAAGTGGACGCGCTAGTAGGGTGGGCAGTGCCGCTGGGCGGGTGCCCCGCCCATTCCACCAGCTAGAGTGCAGACATCATCTACCCAATCGATAATTGCATCTACCTACTTAATTAAGGATGATGATTTAAAAAATAAATGACTATTACATTAGATAAGTAGCTGAACGCAAATATTGACTAGCATGATTCCTGTATCTCAAGCCGAAAAGATTATTCTCGATTTAGTAAAACCGCTGAGTGAGACAGAATCGATCGATCTGACTCTCGCAACAGGGCGAATTTTGGCAACTGAGATCGTCAGTCGGTTGGATTTTCCCCACTGGAACAACTCGGCGATGGATGGCTATGCGGTAAAATTTGCGGATGTACGATCGAGTACTTCCAAACATCCAGTTACCCTCGAAGTCGTCGAAGAAATTCCGGCTGGATCTCAACCGCAACGTGAGATTCAATCGGGAGAAGCCGCCAGAATATTTACAGGTGCGATCGTGCCGATTGGTGCTGATACGATCGTCATGCAGGAGCATACCCAGCGCGTTCAGAAAAATTTCGTCAAAATTCAGGTAACGCCGACAGCACGTTCATTCATCCGCCAGCGGGGAGAATATGCGCGAATTGGCGATCCACTCCTAGCTGCTGGTACAGTCTTAAATCCGCCGGAAATAGCGATTTTGGCAGCGACAGGGTGCAGCGAAGTTGAAGTTTATCGTCGTCCGCGCGTGGCGATTCTCTCCACTGGCGATGAATTAGTAACACCCGATCGCATCCTGAAACCAGGACAGATCGTCGATTCCAATCAGTATGCCTTAGCCGCCTTCGTTACTCAAGCTGGAGGTATCCCGATCTGGATCGGAATTGTCCCCGACGATCGAGCAAAGTTGACTGCTGCGATGTCTAAAGCGATTGAGTCTGCGGATTTTGTCCTCTCTACTGGCGGTGTCTCTGTCGGCGATTATGACTATGTAGAGGCGATTCTGGCAGAATTGGGCGGAGATATTCAGATCCGCTCTGTCGCCATCAAACCAGGTAAACCCCTAACGGTGGCTAGATTCGATCGAGGTATTCGTGTCGTCTATTTCGGACTTCCAGGCAATCCTGCCTCAGCATTAGTCAATTGTTGGCGATTTGTGCGAGCTGCAATTGCCAAACTCTCTGGCTTACCTGAGTCTCAATGGCAACCGAATTCGATCGCAGCAACAACCACCCAAGATTTAACCGCTGACGGGAACCGAGAAACTTATCTCTGGGGTAAATTGGAGCTAATCGCGGGAAAATATCATTTTAGTCTCGCTGGTGGCAGCCAGAGTTCGGCAAACTTAATTAATCTCGCAGGTACCAATGCCTTGGCGATCGTCCCAATTGATGTCAATCTGATTACTGCTGGAGGCGCAGTGCAAGTGTTGGTGCTTTAGTCTGTAGGGCTAGATCTGAAAAATCCCCAGCGAGTGGGGATTTTTTTAACATAGAAGCCAAAAACTTAGATTCTATTGAACGATTACTTTACCACCCATACCAGCACCGCGATGAGGTTCGCAGTAGAAAGGATATACCCCAGCAGCAGTGTCGGCTGGGAAAGTTGTTTCGTAAGATTCACCAGGAGTAAACATTAACTTTTTGTGAGATAGCTGGGTAGCAATCTCGCCTACTTTACTGTCAAATACAGCATTGTGAGGGGATAGCTTGTTGTTGACCCATTTCACTGTATCACCTGGCTTGACTGTAATAGTTGATGGTTCAAATACCAGCATTCCTTTATCGGAACCCATTTTGACGGTAAAAGTCTCTGCGGATGCTGGATCGACTGCCATGAAGCAGCTAGCAACAACCAGCAGAAGCATTGACAATACTAAACCCAATTTCTTGAACATTGTTTGTTTTCCTTGTACTGACATCGCTTCCTAGAATGCCCCCCAACTGAAAAAGTTTGCTAAGAACTCCACAATTTTTTCGAGCGATCGAACATCTAGCAAGAAGACATTTAAAATTTTAGAGACTGAGTAATTATTTTTACTCTCTAAATTATTTTACTATAAAATTTTGCTAGTTTGACAGGTCGTCTTTTGACAATCTGCACTAAATAGGTGTGAATCTGGCTAATATTTGCAGCAAGTGAGGAAAACCAGACATTAGAGGTAGTTTCAACTTCTTTATATTTCGCCTGAATCCGCGACTGACGATCTGCTGGATGTATCCCTTTCCTGAAGTGCCTGTACTTACTCCCTACGGCAGGCTACGCCAACAGACCTGGGGATGTACGCGCTAAGGCGACTAAAGTCGCCTTAGCGCGATTCCACGGCCGCCAACTGGTCGGCTAGCCTACCAATAGCCGTATGCGCTTAACAATTCTTTTCCAATTAGTTGAAATCTGTGCCATTTCTTGTTAGAATATTATGATAAGCAACACCGTAACATCTAAACTAATTTAGTTTAGAGCGGAAGCAAACCTAACGGTTTTGTCGTTGTGAAAGACCAAACATTTTCGTTTGATTGTCAGTTGAATCAGTACGATGGGGCACATCGGAACTTCTGTACTAAGTACAGAAAACGCTTCTGGAGATCTGGCCTCTATTCTTGTTGGTGCAAACCTGCTTGGGTAAGTTAGATCGCTGAAAGAAGAATCCCCTCGCCTACGCGATATGTCGCGCAAGCAACATCAGCGAAACGATGGGGAGTGTCAAACTTACCGATTTGTATCTGGGGAGTTGCTTGGTGCTGTAGTGTGATAAGTACACTGTTATTTGTACCGATATTGCGCGTAATTGGCTATTTTACCCATTTCATCGAGCATCAGACGATCGCCTTAACAACTTTGGGCGGTTTATCGATCGGGTTAATTACTACTGTATATCCACAGCGGCGGTCAGCATTTTCTAGTCAAATTAAATCCCCACTTGTTGGGGATTTTGACTTTTATATAGTAATGTTTTTCCCTTTAGTCGATCGAACTACTCCTTCATCGCTGCAATCTGTTTAGCAACATTTATCGCATACTTATCAGTCATCCCCGAAATGAAATCTAGAACGTGTAGATACGAATGCTCTAAAGACCAATCTTTTTTCGGTTGATGACTTCCCATCAAATTTAATATTTTTTGGGATCGCTTAGAAAAAAGTCGTACTTGAGTATGCTTTGCATACGTTGCTTTAATCAAGGAATCTAGTAAAATCTCGATCGTCGCATGAGATCCTATTTCTAGCTGCATTTTGTGAGTATTATTAAATATTTTCTCTCGAGCAGTATTCTTAGCCAGGTCGATAAATTCTTTGACTCGACCCCCACAAGCTCCAATTAGATCTTCATCCATCAGATTTCCATTCAAAAGATTGTCTTTGTGCTCGATAAAAGTATCGACAATACCTTCGATTAGAGTATTCATCGCTTTTCCACGTGCGATCGTGATTTTTAGCCTCAGTAAGTCATCTCCCTCACAGTGAGGATGCAGCGGCGGAATTTCATTGAAGTCAACCACTACTTTTAATATATCTATCACTTCATCATAAGTAAGAAACCCCATTTCAATCCCATCTTCGAGATCGATCGAGGCGTAGCAGATATCGTCAGCAGCTTCCATTAG
>JAJAZF010000345.1 GCA_026785875.1 Chamaesiphon sp.
AACCACCTTAGACATTCCCGATACTGGTGGAGATCCTAAAATCAAACCACCCAGATTGCTGCTTTGATTGACTATCGTCCAAGACTGTTTTGGAGTAGCGGTGAGGATGGCTACATAGTTGCTCTTGCGAGTAACGACGGCAGTATTTAAGTTCTTCTGTCCGCGTTTGGCAAGTAGCAAGTTAGCAGTAGATTTCATCGGTTTAGCCGACAACAACCGCTCGCCAGGAATATCAAATTTCGGTACTGTGGTGTATGCTTGGGCGGTAGCTAATTGTAGACTAGACGCACTAACCGATGTCGGTACAACTGCGGGAGAGGCTAATTGCTTTAGAGCTAGTACTGCACGGGGTTTGATACTAATTGCTTTGGCTACTGGAGCACTAGCAACTATCGGCTGACTGTTGAGGTTATTGCCCAATAACCGTTGTAGTCCTGAGGGAATAGCCGCAATCGGATCGAGGGAGTGGGTTGCCGCAACTTTTTGACTAATTCCCTTGGATTTGACAGCTTGAGGTCGTCTGGAAGGAATTTCAGCCAGCGGGTTGATGGCGGACGATCCGGTCTTAGTTGCTGGAGCACTAGCAGTTACCCCGCGCTCTAGTTTCTGCATCAATTCTGGACGCACTACCGGAAAAGGATCGATCGACACTTTGGCAGCCATCATTGCTGACAAAGGTGTCGGTGCGCCGATCTCTGTCGCAGATGCGATCGATTGGCGGGTTGTGACAGTAGGTGCAAACCGTTTGGCTGTACGAACGCCAGAATTACCAATAAACAACCCTGGTACTGGTACCGGATTTTGAGGGTTAATTGCGCGAGCTAATGCGGCGGCAACGGAATTTTTGGGCTGCGGCTGTTGACTGAGCGATTTCACTCTCGCTGAGGATTGGGAAAATTTGGCTGAGGGTAAGACAAAGCTATTTAGAGTATTGCGGCTGCTCGGACGCATTTTGGCAACAGGAATAGCCGAGCGCATTGCAGGTGTGGTCATCGCCGCGATCGCCAGTCGGCGGACTGCTAGATCTGGTGTAGAGGCAATTCCACTCATTGACTGTTTGTCAAGCGTTGTACCAGTAGATCTGGCGATACTCCATTGAGACTGGGTTGGTATTTTGCTGATACTATACGCTACTGGCTTGATTGTGGCATAAGCACAGAGGGGATTAGATAATACTAACGCTGTTCCAAACACACCAAGACCAGGTTGCAACCACGTAAGCCAAATTTTTAGCATCTTTGAATTAACTCTTAATTAATAGTGGAAAATTTTAGTTACTGACACTTACTTTGTAACTGCTGACTATCTTTGATTTTAGCTAATCGTCATCCAAGGATGTATCGGTTACTTGCAAGTGAAGGTTTGAGTGAAATTGTGTTTTGTGTCCGATCGCTCGGCATCCAGAACAACGGTAGTAGAGCGATGGGCAAGTTACCGATGACCCGAACTTGGTTAGATGTCGTGAATATCTTCACTCTTGGGGTTCCAAGTGACACTGGGTAATCTTATGATATTACGGCTGTGATACGACAATCATAACATGTTTCTTTTATTGCCTCATCAGTATTTATGCGGGGATTTCCCACCAGCCGATCTCTCCGGTATGACTCCCTGTGGCTAAATACAGGCGATCGGGATGCCAACTCAAACTAGTAAATTTACTAACGCTCTGGGTCAGGATTTGTTCGATCTCGCCCTTTGCCGACCAAATGCAGGTGTAACCATCTGCCCCAGCAGATGCCAAAATAGGTAACTGAGGATGAGCGATCGCTACTGTAACAATATCTTGATGACCTTCTAAAAGCTGACCTTCCCACATGGTCGCGTCGCAAGTCAAGTTCCACAGCACGATCGTGGTGCCACTGGCTACCGCCAGAATAGGCGTAGTCGTTCCCACCAGCCAAGTCAGTTGCCGGATTTTGCCAGGACAACCTTGCAATGTCCAGATATCTTCAGGATGATCCCAATCCACGATCGTCAGGGTACGATCGAGATTGCCAGCCGCTAGATAGCGACCATCACTAGCCCAAGCAAGATTGATACTAGCTGTGTCTACATTTAGGCTATAGGTTTTTGTCCGATCTTTGGGCGACCAAATTTCGACACCTTTGTATCCAGCTACCGCCAGATATTCCCCCCCTGGATGCCATGCTAGATCGAAGACTGATGATTTGGCAAATTTCCAGGTGACGATCTCAGTTGACTTTGGGACATCCCAGATTTGCACTTGTGAACCATAACTTACGGCTAGGTATGGCTTAGTTGGATGCCAATCTAGCTGCTCGATCCACCGATCGATCTCCACTGGAGCGACTAATTGGGGCGGGATGTTTGCATCCTGACAATTCCAGAGCGATAACCGTCCAGCTTGCCCACCAGCAGCTAGCCAATCACCATCGGCACTAAAGGCTATCCGCTCGATCGACTGCCCATTTGCCTCCTGTAGTACCACGATCTCACTCTGTTGGGCAATCCAGACGACCTCTCCGGCCGCAGAACTAGCTGCTAACTCGCAACTGCTGGGTGCAAATACCAATCCAGTCACAAAATCACTGAGTTGACCTTGCCAAGCTAACTGTAGTTCCATACTGAGTTGGCGATTTGGGCGATGATGGAAGTTGATAGCAACACCGTTTGGATCGAAACAAATATAAACAAATTACCAGTTAAACTGCCTCACCTGAATAATTCAAGTTAGGATCGGTACAACTGGTAACTGATTGAAATATGGCTCAAGTCAGACTTGAACTGACGACCAAGGGCTTATGAGTCCCCTACTCTACCGACTGAGCTATTGAGCCAATTTATTTAACGTATCCTAGTATAACATAAGTGACACAGCTTGGCTAGTCAATTTGCCATAAATATTTTTCAGAGTCGTCATTTGACGTGACGATCTTAATCTCGATCGCCAACCCTACCACATCCTCTGAAGATGCAGATTAGTTAATTCTCATTCCTTAGCTATTAGCAGGGAGATGCGCGATCGGATTGACAGCAGCTCCACCACTAGGACGGATCTCAAAGTGTAGGTGAGAACCAGTACTATGTCCGGTGCTACCCATTTGAGCGACTTGCTGACCCTGCTGGACAACTTGACCGACACTTACCGATAACCGACTATTGTGCCCGTAGCGGGTGGTGGTACCGTCGCTATGTCTGATTTCGACTAAATTGCCATAGCCACCTGAACTCCAACCTGCGGCGATGACAATCCCATCAGCGGCAGCATCGATCGGTGTGCCGATCGGACCTGCAATATCGATACCTTTGTGCATTCTACCCCACCGACGACCGAATTTAGAGGTAAGTGTGCCTGCGGCTGGCCAAGCGTAGACAAGCGTAGTGACACCAGTTTTGTTGGGGAGATGGTCTTCAGGGTTGGCAAACTCACCATCAGCTCCAGTATTGTTGGGAGTGTAATATGGCTGTGCAGTAGCAGCAAACTTAAAAGTTTTAGTTTTTGGTGCGCCTACCTCGATCGGTACAGAGGCTTCACTACTAGACTGTTGTAGAGTATCTGGATCATTGCGATTGGCAATCGACGATGGATCGGAACTTGGTGCGATCGATTGAGCGATCTGGAAGGGTTGTGGTTTCTGCTGTGCCTGCATCATGGACATATCAGTCCGTAACTGGTCTACATATCGATCGGTACTGGGAGGATGTGCAATGCGATCTTCGGCTCGAAGTGTTGGTGCGGTAGGCTGAGGTACTGATGCGGCTACGGCGAAAGGATCGGCATGATTTGCGGGAGTAATAGTTCCAATAAATACTGCTAATCCCAACATCGCTGCCAAGATGCGGCGGCGATGATTACCAAACAGAGAGAAAATCTTGACCGAACCCGCTCGTTGCTTGGTCTTTGTGGCGGACAATCGGCTCGTCTGCACATTTCGGGCAATTAGGGAATGAACTAATTTGACCTTCTGCGTGATTTCGGGTTTCAATGAAAATGACCTCCTAAACTTGAGTACAACGGTAGTCTCCCAAGATGAGTTTTGCTGAAATTAACTCACCTCTAACTGACATTTAACTCCGATCGCGCTATAGATAATATCAATACAACGGTAGCTGAGTCCAAACGGATATTTTACGTTTGTTTTGTACCACGATCGTCCGATCGAGCCAATCAAAAACGCTGAATTACTGCGTGTGGGGAGCGATCCCTATCGCTAAGGCTACTTTAAGTGAAGATGCAATAATTTGCAAGTTTTTTGACAGTCGATCGATAGTGTAACTCGAGCTACGCCGATTGATAATTTTACTCATAAACCTTGCAAACGTGAGCTTCCAGAACGCTCGGATCGACGGTTATATTTGCTTTTGCAGTGCCGATCTCCAATTCAAATCACAGATTACTCAATCGACAATCCTATATTTGCGTAGAGGTATTTCTATTTTTAACATTGTCGTTGGCGAAGCCTACTGTAGGTAATTGCCAGAAGATCGGAGATTTGTAATTTAGCGATCCTCGCAGACAATTGTCTGAAAAATTTTCGCTCTAATAAATAAGTAATTACTAATTTATTCTGAGTAACTCTCGCACATAGACGATATAAATTTCTTATCTAAAATTGGTGAGATCTCCTCACTACTTACTCGATCGAAATCAACAGCCCGATCTACCAGTGTAGATCGGGCACTGTGCTCTATATCCTGTCTGGAATCTACACCACTAGAGCGGACTCTATTCCATACTCAATTGACGACGAGCCTCAA
>JAJAZF010000346.1 GCA_026785875.1 Chamaesiphon sp.
AATTAGAGGTAAGGGATGGGGGCTGACAGGCTGACGGGTTAACTAACTACTAGTTGATTTCAGGACATAACGCCTTAATCATAGACAAATTTCCTGCTTTTTCGCCCTTTTATCTAGGATCTCACTACGCCATAAAGCGGGATAAATGGCATAATAAGCTGTAATGTACTTTAATAAAGGAGTAAGTATCATAAGACAAGATGAAAAAAAATATATCCCTGACCATCGACGAAGAGTTACTGTCCAAAGCCAAAGTGTTGGCGGCAAAAGAACGGCGCAGTCTAAGTCAGAAAATCGAGCTAATCATCGCCGAATATATCGAGGCGCAAGAGAAGAATGACAACGCTAACGTACTGTAAAGGATTGCCCACACCGACCGCCGAACTCAATCCAATTGGTTATACAGAGTTTGAGATGATGCTGACTGGCTATGCCGCCATCTCGCATCTGGCAACTTGCGAAACAGTCAATCATCTTCTGACGCTAGCTGAGAAGCTTAACAAAAGTGGCTGGAACACACATCTACAGCAGACTTACCGGATCAACAAACGTCATGCAAATGGCATCATCGCTCTCGCACAAGGTAAGGTTGACTCGGCGAAACAATGTCGAAAGCGGCACCTCGAACAGCTAACCGCCAAACTTAAATCGGCTAAGGATGGGGTAAGCAAGGCGCAGAAAAAACTCAAGCTCGGACAGAAATTCTATGCTAAAAAAGACTGGGCGAACTCCAAAACTGGTTGTAATTTCTCTCTCAGTTCTGATTTGTCACATCGGCGGACAAACTGGCAGCGACTCTGGTTTACAGTGCATCATAAACAACGTTACATTCACACGCTTACCAATCGACTCAAGCATCTCAAAGCTGCTCCCATTCGAGTTAAGGTGCGGCATGGCGAAGTGTCGATCGTTGGTTCTAAAGATGAGAGTTATGGCAATCAAGCCTGTCAATGGGATGGCAACACCATCACCATTCGAGTACCCTACTGTTTAGAAGATTCGTTCGGGAAAACAGTCACTTCAACTATCGGCAACTTTGACCGAAACATTAATCGTCTACCCGATACTGGTGCTAAGACTTGGCATTTTCATCGCCAAGATAATCGTTGGGTGGTCGCAGTTCAGTTTACTCCGGCACCTGTGCCAAGAGTCAGCAGACCCATTCAATCTGGCTGTATCGGCATCGACTTAAATCCAAGTTCAATCGGCTGGGCTTACGTTGATGGCGACGGCAACCTCAAAGCTCACGGTCAAATTCCGTGTCAGATGGGCAAGCCCAGCGGGATGCAAGATACCCAAATAGTTGATGCCGCGATGCAGTTAGTCGCATTAGCTAATACCTTCGCGTGTCCGGTGATCTGTGAGGAGCTAGACTTCAGCCGGAAGAAAACCCAACTCAGGGAGCGCGGCAGACAATATGCTCGAATGCTCTCAGGCTGGGCTTACAGTCGATTCTACGAACTACTGGAATCGATTCTCTCTAACCGTGGCATCTCGTTGTTTAGGCGCAATCCAGCCTATACCAGCGTCTTGGGATTGGTCAAATATTTGAGAATGTACGGCTTGTCATCTGACGTGGCTGCGGCGATCGTTATTGCCCGTCGCGGAATGAATCTCTCTGAAAGAATGCCCCGCTCTGTATCCGCCTCGCTGGGAGTGAATCCCAGAAAGCACGTCTGGAGCGGGTTGAATCAACTGAATAAATTTATCGGTCAATGTCCTGAAATAACGTCTCGCGATAGTTATTTTAGCATTCCTAACTGGAGTCTTTTGGTCAAGGATGCTGTCGAGCAAGTATAGCAACCGCCAAGGGCGTTAGGACATATTACAATCGATTGTCGATTGCCTTGGCGGTTGGGGCGGGTTTTGTTCTGAAGTTATCGGTAAATTTCGGGCATCTCTAGCATAAACCCGCCCCTACAATCGATGTCCTAA
>JAJAZF010000347.1 GCA_026785875.1 Chamaesiphon sp.
ACACTAGCTTCTACAAGTAACCCTGAGATAATTAAGGTAGCTGTAGATAGATATTTGACGATCGCGATTTGCACTGTAAAGAAGTTGGGTAAAAAGGTATATCCAATCTTAACTTACACACAAACACTCACAAAATTTACACCGCAGGGGTAATTGGTATTTGACGAGCTACACCATTACCCCATTGCCTTTAGCCCAAAGCTTGCTGGATGCGTGGCACTGCCAAATGATGTTGGTGTAACAGCAGCAAAGACTGGATCAGATCTGGGCCGTGAACTTCGCCTGTGAGGGCAGCACGGAGACTTTGCATGACTACACCTTTTTTAACATTTTGCTCTTTTGTCACTTGTTTAATCAGCTCCTGTGCCTCGATCTCAGTAAAATCTGACTTGGCTTGCATCGCCATCAGGAGACTAGTTAGAACTTCCTTAGCACCTGGTTGAGCGATTTTGGTAGCAGCTTCTTCATTGAGCGTGACGGTATCTGTAAAAAATACTCGACTGATTTCGACACACTCATCTAAACGTGCCAGACTAGCACCGATCAGGCTGGTAAGCTGAAGCAACCACGATCGATCTGCTTCTGGATCTAATTTGAATCCCGCAGCTTGCCAATAGGGAATTAATTCTGGTAATAGCTGCTCGGCGGGCATCGCATGGATATACTGACTATTGATCCAGTTGAGTTTATCCCAATCAAATTTTCCCCCAGCTTTATGCACTCGATCTAAATCGAACTGTGGAGCTGCTACATCGAGCGTAAACAACTCCTCAGCATCCGGGGATGACCAACCCAAGAGCATCATATAATTGACCAATGCTGGTGCGATATAGCCCATATGCTTGAAATCATCGATCGAAGTTACGCCATCGCGCTTGGAGAGTTTCTTGCCTTCATCACTCAAAATTAGGGGCGTATGGGCAAATGTGGGCACTGCAACACCCAAACCTTCATACAACAAGATTTGTTTGGCTGTATTGGCAATATGATCCTCACCGCGAATAATGTGGGTAATTTGCATATCGATATCATCGACGACTACCGCTAGATTGTAGAGTGGTTGTCCTAGCTCGTGTTCGTCAGCAGCGCGGGAAATCACCATATCCCCACCCAAATCGCTACCTTTCCAGGTAACTTCATCCCGAACTAAATCTAGCCACGTAATTTCGCGATCGTCATCAATCTTAAACCGGATCACTGGACGACGACCTTCGGCGATGAAGGCGGCTTCTTGTTCGGGTGTGAGATTACGATGACGGTTATCGTAGCGTGGAGCTTGGTGGTTGGCTTCCTGTGCTGCTCGGAGCGTATCAAGTTCTTCATTGCTAGTGTAGCAACGATAAGCACTACCATTATCTAATAAGGTTTGAATCGACTGACGATATAAGTCTAGGCGTTGGGATTGAAATAATGGCCCTTCATCCCAATTTAAACCCAACCACTGCATCCCATCGAGGATATTTTGAGTGTATTCAGGTTTAGAGCGTTCTGTATCGGTATCTTCAACGCGCAAGATAAATGTGCCCCCACAATGGCGGGCGAATAACCAGTTGAAGACGGCGGTGCGGGCTGTGCCGATGTGTAAGTTACCAGTTGGACTCGGAGCGATGCGAACTCTGACTGTCACGGCTAATTATTTTGAGCGGTACATCTTTGATTGTAAATGGTTCTGTTTGTGGAGATCTCGATTCTCATTTTGAGCAAC
>JAJAZF010000348.1 GCA_026785875.1 Chamaesiphon sp.
ATCAGAATCAGCAGAAAACCTGTGGCACTTTTCGGATTTATAGCTCTTTCAGGCATTTGCCCTATTGTTTTTAAATTTAATGAAGATTTTAGTCGATTGTACCGCTTTCGGTGCAGATCTGTTCGGACTAGTCACCGATCGTTACTCGTTGTACTTAGGTCTTGATTTTGGTCAAAAAGATCGGATCTGGGAGATATCCTGTTTCAAAAAGCGTGGCTGGCTCACCTGATGGTCTAATGAGGCACGAGCTTTGGTTCACCGCCCAAAAGGTGAGCCAACTAGTTGCCCAGCACACAGGAATATCCCTCAGATCGGTAACGTTTATTTTCGATCTGGGGCAGATATATTTAAGTTATTTATAGTTGACAATTCCGGCAAAATCAGCAGCAGCCAAACTTGCACCACCAACTAAGACACCATCGATCTGTGGCTGCGCCATGATTTCGTCGATATTATTGGGCTTGACGGAACCGCCATACTGAATCGTGACATTAGGATTGCTTAACCGAGAGCGAATCAGCCCAATTACGCGATCTGCTTCACTAACTTCACAATTTTCTCCAGTTCCAATTGCCCAAATTGGTTCGTAAGCAATTACCAACCGTTCTTGGTCGATTCCCACCAAATCTCGCTCTAACTGATTGATAATAATCTGTTCGGTTTCATCAGCATCCCGTTGTTGTTTTGTCTCCCCAACACAGAGAATCGGAATCAACCCATGAGTTTGAGCAGCTTTGAGTCGTAGATTTACGGTTTCATCAGTTTCACCAAAATACTGACGGCGTTCGCTATGTCCGACAATCACATATCTCACTCCCATTTCTGTCAACATACTGGCAGAAATCTCGCCCGTATAAGCCCCACAATCTTCCCAGTGAACATTTTGGGCACCCAACCGAATCCGATTACCATGCAGACTTTTATTGACAATGGTTAAATCTGTAAATGGCACACACAAAACCACTTCACGATTTTCTGGAGCATCATCAATTCTAGAGACAAAATCCATCAAAAACTCGGTGGCTTCACCCTGAGTTTTATACATTTTCCAATTACCAGCAATAATAACTTTACGCACAGTCTAAATTTAGATTACTCTTGAGGGTTACTTTCCATATTCTCATGAATTAGGCTTTAGGCTTTAGGGTTTAGGGTTTAGGGTTTAGGGTTTAGGGTTTAGGTTTTGGAGTTAGGCTTTAGGGTTTAGGGGTTAACTCTTCACCGATTTGCGACTTTGCCACCAGAGAAATAGCGCGATCGCTGTAGAGGGCAAAAAGACAGTCAGTAGTGCGATCTCATTCGTGGGTACTGGTGCGAGACTTTTGCCAAAGTAGTTAATCGCGATCGAGATGGCGACAGATGGTAATAACATTTTGAGTAATAGTCCAACTTGTGACACTTAATTAATCTCTATCCTCAAATTTATGATGCAATTTAGCGAACTGATAACTAAACTAGGGTCTACGATCGCCGCTAGTAGTTTAGAGACGGCTAGCCATCTCCACCCAATTTTAACTGGCTTGGCACCGATCGAGACGGCTACCGCTGGGACAATTAGCTACATCGAGGGGGATAAGTTTGCCAAGTTTGTCAGTAATACTGCGGCGAGTGCCTTAATTTTACCGATGAATCAGGCGATCCAAACTCAAGCAACCGAGCGCGGGATTGCTTGGATCGCAGCTAGCGAACCGCGATTATTGTTTGCCCAAGTTATTAAACTATTTTATCAACCGTTCCGACTGCCGATCGGGATTCATCCTAGCGCGATCGTCGAGCCAGGTGTCGAACTAGGCGAAAATGTCTCGATCGGTGCCCATGTGGTAATTCAATCTGGAGTGAAGATTGGTAATCGTGTCACGATCCATCCCAATGTAGTTATTTACCCCGATGTCCAGATTGGCGATCGAACCATCCTTCATGCCAACTGTACGATCCACGAACGAGTGCGGATCGGTGCTGATTGTGTCATCCACAGTGGGGCGGCGATCGGCTCAGAGGGCTTTGGATTCGTACCGACGGCAACGGGATGGTTCAAGATGGAACAGGCGGGTTACACGGTCTTGGAGGATGGCGTGGAAATCGGTTGCAATAGTACTGTCGATCGACCTGCTGTGGGTGAGACGCGGATCGGTCGAGATACGAAGCTAGATAACTTAGTCCATATCGGACATGGCTGTCAGATCGGCTCTAATTGCGCGATCGCCGCACAAGTTGGTTTAGCTGGAGGTGTCAAAGTTGGGAACCAAGTTCTTCTGGCGGGGCAAGTCGGAGTAGCCAATCAAGTCACCATCGGCGATCGCGCAATTGCTTCGTCCAAAACAGGTATTCATAGCAACGTCGAACCAGGTGAAATCGTCTCGGGCTATCCCGCAATTTCCCACAAGCTTTGGCTCAAAACTGCCGCGATCGTCAATCGATTACCAGAAATGTATCAATTCTTTAAACAAAATCAACGTAGTTAAATTAGGGGCTGGGGATTAGGATAGTTGCTCTTTTGCGCTGGTAAAGGCTTGAGCCATCACTGCTTGAATTTGTTGCGGATCGGGGTTTTTACCACCCATCAGATCGCCAAAATAAACACAAGCACTTTCGCCTAATGCCAAAGTGTATGCAGCCGCCCAGGAAGCAGAGATGACGCTGCCAAAGCCAGGGATAAATTTAATTAACTGTCGTGCTACTAATTGAGCGACAAACCCACCCGCGATCGCACTGACTACTCCTCCAGCTTGAGATCGAGTCAATGTTTGCCCATATAATTTCCCCAGTAGTCCAACCATCGAGACTTGAATGGCGGTTAGCACGGGCAGATCGGCAAAGGGGAGAGGAATCGCGGCGACAGTTCCCGCCGCGATCGAGAAGGGTAAAATATAGCGACGAGCGACATCCCGATAGATATTGCCGATGTCGCCTTGTTCATCATGAGCGGATGTCCCAGCACCCAGCAATTGAGACATGGCTCTAGCTTCGGCTTCAGGCAGCAGCTCGGCAAGGGTTTCGCGCATCGTCTCCAAGCCATAAAATTCGGGCGTGTAGCCATCTTCTGGCAGAGTGAAGTCAATTGCCACCGATCGCTCGAATAGCCCTGCAAATGCCTGCTGGATGGCTGTGAAGGCTCGTACTAACTCGACACTACTCGACTCGGGATGTTCGGTTTGAGTAAATGGATAGACTTCATGCAGACAGGTGACTGCGAGTAGACAGGGAATCTGCGGATATTTTCGACGTAATTCTTGGGCGATTTGGCGGAGCGTATCGATCGCAAAGTCATTAATTTTGACGGTGAGAATGATAATGCGGGGGCGAGTGGTTTCGGCTTCGAGATCGCCGATGAGTTCTTGAATCAGGCTCTGGGTATCGCGATCGATATCACCCAAGCCGACTGTATCTGTAAACACCAATAATGGCAGTTCGCTCGAAGGATAATTGTAGCGTGTAGTGGATTGGGTATGGGGACGAAATCCCTGTCCGACAATTTCGGCTGATACCCCCGTCAATCCTCGGACGATCGAACTTTTACCAGCCTGGGGTTTGCCGATGAGCAAAGCTTCGGTAGTGGGTAATTGCGATCGGACACTCGCCAAAATCGCCGCGATCTGAGCGTCATCAACACTAAACCACTTTCCGACTGTTTGCGCTGCCTTATCTACAGGTAAAACTTGCATGGCTCGTTCTGTAACCATATTCCATCCCCCTTTGAGGCGATCCGTCCAGATATTTAGGGCTGACTTTAGTTCGGATCGATCGCTCGATGCTGGAGGAGTTGAAGATTTTGGTTGTGGCACGATCGTTGGGGAATGATGGCACTGATAACTACTTTAATTATCCGCCGATCGATCGTTCTTAGTGGCGTGTTATTACGGTATTGACACCGATCGAGCATCCCGTACTCTTCTGGTATTTACCGAAAAGAATTGGTTTAAAGCCTCTCCCTTAAAGGCGATAAATTAACAGAAAACTATTCATTACTCCAATCCTCTACCTAAAAGGAAGAGGAGGTAGGCGATACGGGAGGTTTCCTCCCGTATCGCCTACTGTGTCGCTGTCAACTGTCAACACTTCGACTACGCTCAGTGCAAGCTGTCAACTGTCAACTGTCAACTAAATGAACGTCGATCTCGATCGCTAGGTACTTGAGCTACTAGCCATTAATACCCCTTGCATTTTATTTAAAGTATTAATTAGGGTTTCTACCTGTTCGTTGGGACGCAATACACCTAAACCTCTGGCAGTAACTTTACCAGTACTATAGACATAACGCGATCGACTGCTATCGGTGAGATATTCGGCGAGTAAATTCCAGGCTGGTTCCGCCATTGGGGTTTCTAAAATAACGTGTTGCTTGCCATCGGGACGAATCCGACTAAAGCCGAGTTGTTTGGCAATTTGTTTGAGTTCGACGATGCGGAATAATTGTGCGGCTGGCTTGGGAATTTCTCCATAACGATCGTGCCATTCGGCGGCAATATTGGTGAGTTGTTGCTTGGTATCGGCGGCGGCTACCGATCGATAGGCACTCATTTTTTGTTCTAGATCGGAGATATAATCAGCAGGAATCATCGCGGTAACTTTGAGATCGATTTGGGTATCATCCACTTGCGGAATTTCCTGTCCGCGAATCTCTTTAATTGCTTCTTGTAGCATTTCCATGTACAAGTCAAACCCAATTACATCCATCTGTCCCGACTGTTCTGCGCCCAGTAGATTCCCGACTCCCCGAATCTCCATATCGCGAGTTGCTAGTTGATAGCCAGAACCCAACTGTGTGAACTCCTGAATCGCTTTTAACCGCTGTCTAGCTGTCTCGGTTAGTGTTTTTTCCTTTGGGAAAAATAACCAGGCATGAGCTTGAATTCCCGCACGTCCGACGCGTCCCCGTAGTTGATATAGTTGAGACAATCCAAACCGATGGGCATCCTCAATTAAGATCGTATTGACGCGCGGAATATCTAAACCAGACTCAATAATCGTGGTACAAACGAGTAAGTCTGCATCGCCATTACTAAAAGTCAACATTGTTGATTCTAGTTCCGATTCGTCCATTTGTCCGTGGGCGATCGCAATCCGACAAGATGGGATTACTTGATGAATTTTGGCAGCGGTTTCTTCAATTCCTTCTATTCTGGGCACTACATAAAATATCTGTCCGCCGCGATCGAGTTCTTGCCGAATTGCTGTCTCGACAGCTTCGATCTTATACGGTGATAGGTGAGTATCGATCGGGCGACGTGATGGTGGTGGTGTGGTAATTAGACTCATTTCTCGTACGCCAGACAGCGACATATATAGAGTTCGCGGGATGGGAGTTGCCGAGAGAGTTAATACATCAATTTGACTTTTGAGGGTCTTAATCTTCTCCTTTTGATTTACGCCAAAGCGTTGTTCTTCGTCGATGACTAATAAACCTAAATCTTTAAACTTTAATTCTTTACTCAGTAGTTGATGAGTACCGATAACTATATCTAGTTCACCAGTTTTGAGACGTGCCAAAATATCTTTACGCTCCTCGGCTGTCCGAAAGCGATTGAGCAATCCAACATTAATCGGATAGGGTGCAAATCGTTCTTTGAGAGTGTGATAATGTTGCTGAGTTAAAATCGTCGTCGGTGCGAGAAATATCACCTGTTTATTTGCAGTGACAGCTTTAAATATCGCTCTAATTGCTACTTCAGTTTTACCGAATCCGACATCGCCACAGACTAATCGATCCATCGGTCGATCGCTTTCCATATCTCGCTTGACATCTTGAGTTGATTTCAACTGATCGGGCGTTGGTTGATAGCGAAATGAGTCTTCTAATTCCTGTTGCCAAGGTGCATCGGGCGGAAAAGCAAACCCTTCTTTTTGCGATCGCTCGGCATACAATTTCAACAAATCAAATGCCAACTTCTTAATCGATTTCTTGACTTTTGCCTTCGTCTTTTCCCAAGCTTGTCCAGATAATTTATTTAATTCTGGTTGTGCGCCCGCAGCTTGACGGAACCGCGACAATACTCCCAACTGATCTGCGGCTACTTTGAGCGAACCATCAGCATATTGAATCGTTAAGTAGTCACGAATAATATCATCAGTCTGAATACTTTCAAATTTAATAAATCTTCCCAGCCCATGATTGCGGTGAACCACATAATCACCTGGACGCAATTTATTAGGATCGACTTGTTTTGATACAGCCTGACGACGTTTGCGAGTATAACCAAAACTAGCTAAAGATTGCTGTCCAAAAAACTCGCGATCGGTAACTAATACCATCCGAAATGTGGGCAGGATAAATCCTTCTAATTCAGCTATCCCCGAGTATTTAATCGCTACAGTCGTATGCTGAATTTGTAATTTGTCGATCGCTGGGAAATCACGCGGATTTGGGACAAATTGCGCGGGACAATCATGTTCTTGTAATAGTGATGCCGAGCGCGATGGTTGAGCCGATACCAGCCAACTCGAATAACTTTGCTTGTGATAGCCGCGTAAAGTATCGGCAATTTTAGCAAACTGGTGGGGAATAGTGGGAATCGATCGACAGGCTAAATTTAAACCCTCACCACTAACCGCTAATTCATCCAATCGGAGATAGGCAAACCTGTCGCGAATTCTAGTAATGCTAGTATCAAACTGTTGATGCCGAATTGGAGTACCTGCGGGCAATATTTCCCATTCCTCCTGCATATACTCCCACCAGCGATCGTTGTGAGCTTGAGATCGATCGAATTCATCGACTACTACCAAACAATTATCTGGTAAATAATCTATCAGTGAATAGCGAACTTGTGAATTATCTTCACCAAAGATCGTCCCAAAATTTACTGGAGTGAGAGTTAAATTCTCAATTTTATCTAGAGAACGTTGAGTACTCGGATCGAATTCGCGCAATTTATCCAACTCATCCCCAAACCATTCCAACCGTACCGGAAGCTCCGCCGCTACAGGGAAAATGTCAATAATATCGCCGCGCCGACTCCATTGTCCCTCAACTTCTACCAGTGGGACGCGCTCGTAGCCTAGATGTACCAACTGAGTACCCAGCTTCTCCACATCTCCCTCATCCCCTACCCGCAACGTCAAACATCGTGCATCAAACTCCGCTGGCGATGGTAAATGTGGCTGAAAGGCTAAAGTAGTACAGACGATTGCCACTCGCCGCTCTCCGTCTCCCCCCGTCTCCCCGTCTCCCTCTCTCGCTGATAAAGATCGGATATCTGCCAACCCCTGCATCTGTCCCCAAATCATCTCAGATTCGAGGCTAGCATCCTGGTAGGGCGATGATTCTGTCGTCGGGTAGAAGTGGACTGTTTTCCAGCCCATCGCCTCTAATTGGGCTGCCCATCTACCACCCTCTTCCACCGTCGCCGTCACCACCACTAGATGTTGCTGCACTCCTTGAGCCAGGGCTGAAGCCACCAATCCTTTCGGTAAGCGAGGTAATCCACTCAGATGCAGCGTCCCCTGCTGTTGAAGCTTTGAGAGCAGTTCAGCCGCTAGTTGGGAGCGTTCGAGGGTACGAATTAGTGCAGAAAATGCCATCGTTTCAGTCAGCAATAGATAGTAAATAGCACCGATCCTGACATACTGGATTTCGATCGCAACAGATCTGTCAAGACGGGCTATGATTCACACCTTAGCTGTTTTTAACAGATTTTTAAAGGGGAATTGGAGCGGTGCAAACCACCCACAACTTACTTCTAGCCCATTGATTAAATTTGAGCATCGCCTCAAACCCAGTTTGTCGAGGTTTAAGGTGATTTTTACTACAAGTACTTGTCCGACTCTAGTTAACGCTGATGCTGTCCGAATTGCAACTCATAAACTTCATCTTCTTTCTCAGTGACTATTTTCAGATCCGATCGAGCATAAGCGACGCACAATAAAGCATATCCCTGTGCTTGGAGATCTGTACTTACACCCATCCCACCACCTTGTTCTACTTCCCCTTCCAATACCTGCGCCGCACAAGTGGTACAGACTCCAGCATTACAAGAAGTGGGGAGATATATTCCCGCAGCACCAGCCGCGCGTAAAATTGTCTTATCTTCAGGAGCTTCGATCGTGTGAATTTCTCCCTGATGATGGATCTCAACAGTATAAGTTTTCGTCATTGATGGTTAGTGGATCGGAGTATTTGATAAAATCTTCTCCACTTTAACAATTTCTGGTACTAACGATCGTGTCTCAAATCCGGTTTCAGTTCCCAACCAGCCACTCTCCCATTCGCGTTCGGTCTTTATTAAGATTTGGCTGGAATATGGGTATGGGGCTGTTAGTATCAATCTGGATCGGCGGATATTTGCCAAATCCTGCCGTTCGTGCTGCAATATTCGATCGATCTGGGCGTAAAATACCCGATCGAGAAGTCAATTCCGATCGCGTAAATTGGCAGATGCTCTCTACCGCCACAGGTCGCAAGTACAATGGGGTGGGCGTAATCGATCTCAACTATGGCGTTTGTACGGGGTTTCTGTTCGCAACTGGCATCCATCCCAATGCACCTGCATACGTCCTCACCAATGGGCATTGTCAGGATAGTCTGAGCAAATTGCCCACCGACCGCGAAATCATCGTCAATCGATCGACCAAGACCCAATTTATCGTTAACTACTTTCATGATTTTAAACCCGATCGGTTAACTATTCCGGTCAAACGGTTGGTCTATGGCACGATGAAAAACAATGATATTGCCATCCTCGAATTAACCAAAACTCAACGAGAATTGACCAAAGCAGGGATTACCCCGCTCCAAATTGCCCCTAAACCCCCAACTCTAGGCGAACCCTTAATCGTCATCGGAGTTCCTTCTGAAGGTGTCAAAGACGAACTGAGCTTCCTCCACGCAGCCACCTGTCAAGCTGGAGAATCAGCCAATGTCAAGGAAGATATCTACAACTGGAAAAGATCGATTCGCCATCAGTGCAGCATCGTGGGCGGGATGTCTGGCTCACCGATGATTTCACTCAAAACACAGCAGGTAGTTGGCATTATCAATACTGGGGTAAATGACAGTGCTGCTAAACAACCTCAATGCAGCCTCAATCGCCCCTGCGAAGTGGTAAAAAATGGCTTTGTGCAGACCTTCCCACAAGAAAACTACGGTCAGCCAGTGGATCTAATTCCCCCCTGTTTCGATCGACAAGGTAGCTTCAATCTCGATCTATCTACCTGCAAATTGGAGCGTCCCTAAGTAGGCAATCGCTCGATTGAGGCGATGTCCGAACAGCCAAGACAGCCTAAAACCTAACTAACCCCTAGTCAGAATGACCCTAGTATGTAACAATGGGAGTTTTGCGTAAAGTATCAAGCACTAAGGAAATTTATGTCCCGATATCGCGGACCGAGACTGAGAATTACACGTCGTTTAGGCTCCCTACCAGGACTAACTCGGAAGGAACCACGTCGTGCATATCCACCAGGTCAACACGGTCAAAACCGGAAAAAGCGTTCTGAATACGCAATCCGCCTCGAAGAAAAGCAAAAATTGCGGATGAACTATGGTGTAAACGAGAAGCAAATGCTCCGCTATGTGCGGAAAGCAAGACGTGCTACTGGTTCCACCGGATTAGTTTTATTGCAATTACTCGAAATGCGGTTAGACAACACTGTATTTCGGCTAGCCATGGCTCCGACCATTCCAGCAGCTCGTCAACTAGTCAACCACGGACACGTCACCGTCAACGGACGTACTGTGGATATTGCTAGTTACCAATGTCGCGCTGGCGAAGTGATTGGTGTGCGTAACCGCGAAGGATCGAAGAAATTGGTAGAAGCCAATCTCCAATATCCAGGGTTAGCTAACACTCCCAACCATTTGGAATTTGATAAGCCTACTTTAACTGGTAAAGTCACTGGCACGATCGAACGTGAGTGGGTAGCTCTTCAAGTCAATGAGCTACTGGTAGTCGAGTTCTACTCTCGCCAAGCCTAGAGATTTTGCGATGTCCGTTCGTCGGG
>JAJAZF010000349.1 GCA_026785875.1 Chamaesiphon sp.
AATCCCTTCTCTACCGGAAAACTCTACAAGACAGGCGATCTGGCTCGTTATCTCCCAGATGGGAATATTGAATTTCTGGGGCGGATCGACAGCCAAGTCAAAATACGCGGCTTTCGGATCGAACTGGGCGAAATTGAAGCCGCGTTAGCTCAACACCCCAACGTGCGAGAAGTTACAGTCATCGATCTTCTCGATCGATCTGGAAACAAAAGTCTGGTTGCTTATCTAGTCTGCCCACAAGCACAGCCGACAGTTAGAGAATTACGGACATTTCTGCGATCGCGGCTGCCAGATTATTTGATTCCCTCAGCTTTTGTAACGATCGACGCTTTACCACTTACTCCCAATGGCAAGATCGATCGTCGAGCCTTACCACTCCCCAATGACGATCGCCGTGAGTCCGCAGCCACGATTCATCCCCGTGACGAGTTGGAGCTTCAGCTTGCCAAAATTTGGGAGCAGGCATTGGGGATGCTGTCGATCGGGATTCATGATAACTTCTTTGAATTAGGCGGTCACTCGCTGATTGCCGTCCGGTTATTTGTCGAGATCGATCGGATTTGGGGGCGGAATCTGCCCTTAGCTACTTTATTCCAGCACCAAACGATCGCGGAACTCGCAAAGGTCTTGCGCCAACGTGAATGGGTGGCACCGTGGTCGTCATTAGTAACGATCCAACCCCACGGCTCCAAACCACCTTTATTTTGTTTTCATCCGATCGGCGGTAACGTTCTAGAGTATTACCCTTTAGCCGAGTATTTGGGACAAGATCGACCAATTTATGGGTTGCAATCTCAAGGTTTAGATGGCAAGCAGCAATTGGTAACTAGTATCGCCGAGATGGCAAGCAACTATATTCAAGAAATGTTGACTATTCAGCCACAAGAGCCTTATTTACTGATTGGTTATTCGTTTGGTGGACTATTGGTATATGAGGTCGCCCAGCAACTCCAAGCACTGGGTAAACAAGTAGATTTCTTAGGAGTACTGGACTGTAACTCTCCCAATATCAAAACAGTACGCCCATCATTTACCAAATCGATTCAAATTCATTTGAGTAACTTGTTGCAGCTAGCCAACCAGGACAAAATTCAATATATCAAAGATCGGATCGACTATCGATTTAATAATGTTGATTATCGAGAATTCTTACTGAGAAGTTTCCCTGAAGATGCACCACCTTCGATCGAACTCCTCCAACTGATCGATACCAATTTCCAAGCAAATGGCTCCTATATCGCTCGACCTTATCCTGGCAATCTCACTTTATTTCGATGCCAAATGCAGACATTGGACTACTATCTATCCCCCGATTTGGGTTGGGGCGATCTAGTGAGTGGCAACCTAGAAATTTATAATGTCGCTAGTTCTCACTATAGTATTTTGAGAGAACCAGTAGTCCGATTGGTAGCTAAACAGATCGAATCTTGCTTGGAACAAATACCAGCAAGGATGATTAAAGGAGGTAGTAATTTACATTTTGATAAATAAATATTTACAGGTTACTGAGCGAGGATTTGTAATTTTATCATTCCTAATTTATTCTGGTGGGCCACTACCTCTACTACTCTCAGGCGGTGCTGGGCAAGGTATAGACGAGCAAGAAGGTGCCGATCCAGTGGACTACACGATACAGCAGAGTATATTTTTTGCCAACTATTTTCTCTCCTTATTTTTACTAATGATTCGTTGGAAAAAATCAATTTATACATTAAGTAAAGATCCAACTATCTGGTTGTTAATGGTCATTGCCTTGGGATCGTTCTTTTGGTCTTTTGCGCCCTCAGTGACTAGAGCTAGGAGTATCGCGCTAGTTGGGACTAGCTTGTTTGGGTTGTATTTGGCTGCTCGCTATAGTATTCGCGAACAACTCCAATTATTGGGCTGGAGTTTCGCGCTCATTATCATCGTGAGTTTCGCATTTGCCATACTGATTCCCCACTATGGCATGATGGCTTCTGGAGTCCACTCAGGTGCTTGGCGAGGGATCTACGTCCACAAAAATGTATTGGGGAAAGTGATGGGGATCGGTGGGCTAACTTTTGTGCTGTTGGCAATGGATGCCAAAACACGGCGATGGTTGCCTTGGACTGGGCTAGGCTTATCATTTTGTCTATTATTGCTATCAAAATCTTCATCATCGATGATTAATTTTTTGACTGTATTGGCTCTGATTCCCATTTTTCAAACTCTTCGGTGGCGATATCATGTGATGATTCCAACAGTAATTGCGATCGTCATTTTGGGGGGTGGATTATCATTGTGGTTGAATCAAAATGCGGAGATATTATTGGGGTCGATCGGTAAAGATCCGACACTAACTGGGAGGACGGATATGTGGCCTTATGTGCTAGAAATGATTTGGAAACAGCCGTGGCTGGGCTATGGCTATAATGGATTTTGGGGTGATTGGAATAGCCCTGGAGCTTATGTGTGGTACATCGTCAATTGGACACCACCCAATGCACATAATGGATTTTTAGATCTGTGGTTGGATTTCGGATTTTTGGGTGTCGTCATCTTTGGCTACGGATTCTGTCAAACATTGTTGCGGGGATTAAATTGGTTACGATTCGATAAATATTGGGTAAGTTTTTGGGGGTTATTATACTCGGCTTATCTAGTTTTAGGTAATCTGACAGAAAGCTCTCTAGCGATCCGCAATGATATTTTTTGGCTACTATATCTCACGGCATCATTCTCATTGGCACTCAATAACTCTACACCAGACGAAATGTCTGCCGCAAAGTCATCATGAGGCATCTAAATCAGATCCAAACTTATATCAATCACCTCATGCAAAAGCCCCTAGTCAGGGGTGCTGTCTGGCTGTTCATTGGGAGAGGATTAGGCTTGATATTGCAAGCTGCCTACTTTGTGATTATCGCGCGCACACTCGGTGTGGCGCAATATGGCGAATTTGTGAGCATAACAGCTTTAGCCGCGATCGTTTCGCCATTTGTCGGTTTGGGAATGGAAATTTTGCTGCTCAAAAATGTGGCGAAAAATCGCAGTTTGTTTGCGGCATACTGGGGTAACTCTCTAGTGGTTACTTTAGTAACTGGATTAGGATTTATTTCTTTACTAGTACTCCTATCGCCGCTGCTATTACCGCGATCGATCTCTCCCCTTGCGCTGTTATTGGTAGCTGTGGGCGATCTAATTTTTGGGAGTATTACTAATCTAGCGGGGAGATCGTTTCAAGCAGTAGATCGGCTAAATGTATCGGCACAAATCGGTATCTTTACTATGTTTACCAAAGTGCTAGCAGCAATCGCCTTATTGAAGTTTTTTCCCCATCCCAATAGTCTCCAGTGGGTGTGTTTATATTCAGCTAGCAGTATGATATCAGCACTATTTGCCGCGATCCTCGTGCAGCGGTGGTTGGGATCGCCAACTTTGGAATTGGCGCGGATTAAATCTGAAGTTACTGAAGGGTTGTCGTTTTCGATCAGTAATTCAGCCTACACTATCTACAGCGATATCGACAAAACCATGCTAGCGCGGCTATCGACATTAGCAGCAACAGGCATCTATGCTGCTGCATATCGCTTGATTGATGTGGCATTTGTTCCCGTAATTTCGATCGCGGGTGCTGCTTATGCTGACTTTTTTCGGAAGGGTAAAGATGGTGTGGGTGCGGCGTTAACTTTTGCCAAACCACTAGTTGCAATTACTGCAATTTATAGCACGATCGCTGGTGTAGCAATGTTACTACTAGCACCGATTGTTCCCCTAGTTTTGGGTGATGAATATCTCGATGTAGTCGAGGCATTGCGGTGGTTGGCACCCATTCCCCTATTTAGAGCCATGCAGCATTTTGGCGGCGATATCCTCAGCGGCTCTGGCTTTCAGAGTTGGCGGAGTACGATCGAAGCAGGTATTGCGCTCTTCAATATCGGCATCAATCTTTGGCTGATTCCATTATATTCGTGGAAAGGTTCTGCTTGGGCTAGTTTGACTTCAGATGGATTGCTGATGCTACTTTTATGGATGTCTGTCGCGTTCTTTTATTGGAAACAAAGATCCCAATCACATGAGGGCTAATTTGTGAATTTGTCGATCGATAAAATACTTAAATATGAAAATAACTTTAATATGTCAAGAAATTCCTTATCCAGCCATGCACGGTAGTCGAATCGATATGTGGCGCAGGATTAAAGCTTTCGCAGAGCGAGGCGTAGAACTACAAGCGATATTTTGGTGGTTTGGTACCGCCCCAACTGCTGAAGCGATCGCTGAAATTCACAAATATGTCAGCAAAGTACATCTCATAAAGATCGAACAAACATCGCTCTCTCGGCTCCGCCGGATCGCCGATCTTTTCAGTTATCCGCTCGAAACTTCTTCGCGACTGATTAAAGGAAAAAAATTGGCTGACTTGATAGATCGAGTGCGAGACTTCGATCCAGATATCATTTTTCTAGATGGGATTCATGGCGGGGCGATCGCAACTAGTTTGAGTCAGGAGCTACAGGTGCCAATGGTCACTCGATCGCACAATATCGAACATATCTATGCTCAAAAAATGTTCGCCGCAGCGATTAGCTTCAAGGATAAATTCCGCAGATATTTAGCGATGCTGCATTTGGAACGGTATGAAAAACAGCTATTAACGAATAGTGCTTTGTTTTATGATATTTCTGCCGATGATTTGCATTTTTGGCAGGCTCTCAACTTGACAAATGGTCGCCTGCTATTGCCGCTCATCGAGTGGGCAGCCGTCGATCCAAATAGTCCAGAACCGATCGAATCTTACGATATCGTCTTTTTGGGTAACTTAAATGCCGAGAATAATGTCGCCGGAGTCATTTGGTTTTTGACTGAGGTATTGCCGCTAATCCATGAGCGATCGCCACAAGTAACAGTGCTAATTGCTGGCTTCAAACCTGTCGATCGGATCGTCCAAATTTGCCACAACACCGAATACGTATCTCTGAAGATCGATCCCGTATCTGCTAGTGATACTTATCAGCTTGGGAGAGTATTAATCAATCCGATCTTGACAGGTAGTGGCGTTAAAATTAAATCGATCGAGATGTTACAATTTGGCAAACCGATCGTCTCGACCAGTGAGGGTGTATCTGGCTTACCAACGATGGTAAAACAATATTTTAGGATTGCCAACGATCCGGCAACTTTTGCAGCCGCAATTCTCGATTTTTTAGTAACAGGCACTGTACTGACAATCGATGCTCCAGGGGAAAGGCTCCACCAGCAGCAATTACTCCAATCGTATTTTGGTGGCGAAATTATCGATCGGACGCTCGCCGATCTCCAATCGATCGTCCGACCCTAACTTCTTTTCTATCTAGTAATTAGATCGACCCATTCTGTTAGCCAATTACCATCGATGCTCGACTCCAAAACTACCTCGAACAAACGATCGGATCGGGATACTAGCAACTCGTTGCGAATCGCCCTCCTATTTCCGACTGTAGAATTGGGCACCTACTGGCAACCAGTTCTACACAAATTGGCATCCCACCAAGTGAGATTGTACACAGGTCGCCCGTGGGCAGGTTTTGACCCAGACGACCCCGAAAACGCCACTGTCGAAGTAGTCGGAACGATCGTGAGGGTGACTAGTAGTGAAGACAAAACTGACTACAGTGGCGGCTATATGCGGCTATCACCCGCGATCGTCGGACGGTTGCTACAATTCAAGCCGCAGGTGGTAATTGCTTGTGGATTCTCGATCTGGACGATGCTGGCGATCCTCGCCAAACCGATCGGTCGCTGGCGCATAGTCCTCGCCTGGGATGGCAGTTCGCCCAATGTGGACTTTCGCGACTCCCCGCCGCGCTTGCTGGTACGATCGCTCATCGCTCGGTTTGTCGATCGGTTTATTACCAATAGTGAAGCTGGCAAAGCTTATTTTTGCGAGTATTTGGGGGTGGACAGTCAGAAGATTACCGTCAGACCATATCTAGTTCCAGATCCTCAGACTTTATTGGGTATGTCTGCCTCACCAGCAGCGATCCCGCTCGATCTACCGTCGCCAATTTTTCTCTACGTCGGTCGGATCGAAGAGCGCAAAGGACTTCAGCTCCTGCTACAAGCTTGTCAGATTTTACGGCAAGCGGGCGAGCAGTTTTCACTTGAGATCGTGGGGCGCGGTCCGCAACAAGCAGAACTCCAAGCCTATTGCCATACTCACGCTCTAGACGATTGCATCCAGTGGTTGGGGTGGATTGATTACCGTCAACTGGGGGGGTATTTTCAGCAAGCTGATGTGTTTGTGTTTCCATCCCTAGAAGATATCTGGGGGATGGTGACACTTGAAGCGATGGCATTTGGCAAACCTGTGATGTGTTCGCAGTGGGCTGGCTCGTCAGAGCTGATCGTTCATGGTGAAAATGGCTGGATTTGCGATCCGTACGATCCGGCGGCAATGGCAGCAATTATGCGCTCGGCGATCTCGGCACCGGAATCGATCGCGACAATGGGTCGAGCGGCACAAGCGACGATCTCACAGCATACTCCCGCAATGGTCGCACAGTTTTTAGCAGATGTCAGTCTCCAAACCCTCGATCGTCAGTCCACCACCAGCTCAATCTAGACACATGCACTCACTCAATCCAGTCAGCTTACCACTACATCGACGCATTCTGAGGATGCGCGTCGATGCTACCAGTTACGAACTCGCCACCAACCAAATTTTGGACTGGGCGCAGCACCAGGAACATCGCTATGTGTGCGCTGCCAATGTACACATGGCGATGTCAGTGTTTGACTCTGCTCAGTTTGCTGAAGTTGTCAATCAGGCAGATTTGGTGACACCGGATGGTATGCCCTTGGTGTGGGCATTGCGCTGGTTTGGTATTCCGGATGCCCAGCGAGTCTACGGGCCGACATTGATGCTCCAAGTCTGCGCCGCTGCTGCCCAGGAACGCGTCCCGATCGGTTTATATGGTGGTACGGTGGAGAGCCTGGACGATTTTGTGAAATTCTTGGAGTCCAAGTTTCCAGGAATTGAGATTGTCTGCCGGATTGCGCCACCGTTTCGATCGGTTACGCCAGTAGAAGCAGCCGACTATCAGCAGCAAATTATTGATTCGGCAGCACGGATTGTGTTTGTCGGCATCGGTTGTAGTGGGATGTAGATGGTGAAATTATTTCGACAGCGGTTATATTCGCGGCGACGCTCTCTGAGCTTAGGTCTTGGTGCGCTCAGTACGCCGATCGCTTGGTCATTGACCAAATCTATGGCGATCGATCCAGCCAATAGTGCGATCGACAACCGAAAATTCCTAGTCGTTGGGAAAAAATCGCTCAGGGACAGGGCACAAGCCAAAGGATTGATTTATGGAGCTTTCCCACAGGCGGACGATCGCCAATTTGCTAGCGATTTGGCACTCCAAGCACGGTTTGTGCGAGAATGTGCCAGGATGACGGTCGGCTGCTATTGGGTGACATCTCGCCCGAGCGTTAGCACTTTTGACTTTACCGCGATTGACTATTTTGTCAAGTTTGCCAATCGGCATCAGCTCCGATTGCACGGGCACCCGTTGGTATGGCATGAAGCCCTACCGACATGGGTAGCAGCTACGCTCACTCCTACCAATGCCGAGCGGATCTTGACCGAGCAGATCCAGCAGCTCGTGGGGCGTTATGCTGGCAAAATCCACTCGTGGGATGTCGTAAATGAAGCGATCCATGTCGGACACAACCGCCGCGCTGATGGACTCAGGGACACCCTTTGGCTGAAGCTGCTCGGTACAGACTATCTCGATCTCGCCTTTCGGGTAGCAGCTAAAGCCGATCCTCAGGCTAAATTGGTGTACAACGACTACGGGGTGGAGTACGATACACCTGAAGCTGATGCCAAACGCGAGGCGATCTTGAACTTATTGCAGCGGCTCACAGAGCAAGGTACGCCCATCTATGCGTTGGGGATTCAGTCGCATCTGTCAGTCAACCGCGATCGCTTCAATCGAGTGAAATTTCGAGCATTTCTGAGTAGTGTCGCTAAATTGGGCTTGAAAATCCAGATTTCTGAGCTAGATGTCACCGACAATAATTTACCGATAGAGATTGCCAACCGCGATCGATCGATCGCGAGGATGTATGCAGATTATCTCGCAACTGCGATCGATGAACGTGCAGTCATCTCCGTGACTACTTGGGGACTGAGCGATCGCTATACTTGGCTGGCGCAGGAAAAACCTCGCACCGATCTAGCCCCAGTGCGTCCGTTGCCATTCGATCTCAACTACCAGCCCAAATTAGCCCAACAGGCGATCGCGTGGGCATTCGATCGTGCTCCCAAACGTTAATCACTAATAGTCGAGTCATCATGTTTTCATCGCGCAATTCAGACAAGCTCCCAGGCGAGCGTCAGTCTTCAGTCATTTGTGTTAAACCGATCGGTGGTTTGTGCAATCGGCTCCGTACTATTGATGCGGCGATCGCTTTAGCCACAGCAAACCATAGTTACTTACAGGTAATTTGGCAACTGAATGCCGATCTAAATTGTCGGTTTGAGGACTTATTCGATCTACCTCCCAGCATCGATCGGATCGTACAAATTGATACTAGCGATCGTTTAAGTCGGTTCGTCGAAAAAATTTGTCGCACTAAAATTGGTGGAACTATCCAAAGTTTATATTTCAAATATGTGGTGCAGTCATTCGATCTAGTTTTGACGTACGAGCGGATGGAAAGTTATCACGCTCGGAACTATCTCGGGTGTGATTTCCCACAACTAACGGCTGACAAGCGAGTGTATATCACTACCGTGCATCGCTTTTATAATTCCGAGCGTCCTTTTATCGATTTTGTTCCAGTAGAGCGGTTACAAAAGATTATTACCGAGATCGCCAAAAACTTTGATAATGTCATCGGCGTTCATCTTAGAAGGACTGACAATCGGCGATCCCTAGCATATAGTCCGACGACAGCATTTATTGAATTAATGCAAGCAGAAATTTGTGCAGATAGTAATACCAAATTTTTTGTCGCCACCGACTCACAACTAGAAGAGGAGCAGTTAAGACAAACTTTTCCAGATCGGATCGTTACTTACCAGAAGCAATCACTCGATCGTCACGATCCCGCTGCTATTGAGGATGCTGTAATCGATCTTTATTGCTTATCAAGATGTCGAAAATTGATTGGAAGTTACTATAGTTCTTTCACTGATATGGCACATCAGATTGAGGAAATAGATTATACAATCGTCAAAACCAAATTTTAAATAATTACCTGTGAATAATATTTTTGGCTAGAATAGAGTCAGTATTTTGACTGATTTTACCCGAAGATGATTTGTGATAGTATTTAATTAACTACTAAAATTGTTATGGAATCCAAGGAATCGATCGATTTAGACCTCAGTAATTATTTATTAGCAGTCAAACGGCACTGGATTCCTGCCGCTAGTATATTGGCGACTACCGTTGCTCTGAGTATTATTGCCGCCTCATTCCAAAAGCCAACCTATCAAGCTGAAGGAAGATTAGTATTCAAGAATCCTACTTTTAAGGTGGTAGGTTCCAATCTGGTATCGACGAGCATGGAAGGCGGAGAGTCGGGAGATTTGAAGTCGCTAATATCAACTCAAAATCTGCTCGGTACTCAGATTGAAATCATTACTTCACATTCCTTATTGCAGCAAACTATAGATCGGCTACAGCTCAAAAACGAGCGCGGTAAACTAATCGAAGTTAGCGATTTACAGGCTGGTTTAACATCTAAAATTGTTGGCGGTTCAGATATACTGCAAGTCAACTATAAAGGTCGTAATCGCCAAGAAGCGGCAAATATCGTTAATACATTGATGAATGTTTATCTAGAAAGTGACATTCAGACAAATCGAGCTGAGGCGGGATCTGCACGCCAATTTATGGATAGGCAACTTCCACAGACATTAGCTGCTGTCAACAAAGCTGAAGCAGTAGTCCGTAAATTTAAACAACAAAATAATATTGTAGATTTATCAGAAGAAGCTAAATCGGCTGTTGGCATTATAGGAAATTTAGACATTAGTATCAATGCCGTTCGCTCTGAGCTGGAGCAGGTAAATGCTCAAAGTAATGAACTAAATAAAAAAATTAATCTAAATTCGCAAGATGCGATGAGGATTAGTGCAATTAGCCAATCGCCTGCAATTCAGGGAATTCTCACCCAGCTTCAAGATGTCGAGCGACAACTGGCGACTGAGAGTAGTCGTTTTTCTGAAAACAATCCAATTATCATCAGTCTCCAAGAGAAACGTTCTAAATTGTCAACCCTCTTGCAGAGTCAAATTCGGACGGCTATTGGTAGTCAAGCACAGATTCCGCAAGGATTATTACGAATTGGGGAACTCAAGCAAAGTCTGATTGGTGAGTTGCTGCGATCGGAAGTGCAGCAAACTGGCTTAGTTAACAAACTAACTTCGCTCCAAAATTCTCGCGCTGCTTATGAGAAAAGAGTCACCACAATACCGCAGTTATTCCAAACTCAACGTCAACTCGAACGGCAACTTGAAGTCTCTCAATCCACATATTAATCTCTATTAAAAAAGGTACAAGAACTGCAACTTGCCCAAAATAAAAAGATCTCGAATGCTCGGATTTTGACTAATGCAGCGATACCTAAAAAAACCGACTCAGGAAACAAGCCGCTGATTTGGGGCTTAGGAATACTGACTGGTGCTTTATTGGGTACTAGTGCGATCGCCTATCTAGAA
Source organism: Chamaesiphon sp. (assembly GCA_026785875.1). Classification (GTDB taxonomy): domain Bacteria; phylum Cyanobacteriota; class Cyanobacteriia; order Cyanobacteriales; family Chamaesiphonaceae; genus Chamaesiphon. Next base: position 10,676 of record JAJAZF010000349.1, read on the forward strand.
ATGAGAGATAAGTCGCTCAAAACAGTCAAAGAGATCGATAAAATTTTTGGATATACTCTACTAGGATTGATACCTGCAAATAAGCAAAAACAGCGCAAACGCGATCGTCAACCAGAGTCAACCACACTAGAAGTTGCAGTTAGAGACACACCGCAATCCCTAACTAGTGAAATGTATAGAAATATTCAAGCCAATTTACGATTTCTCAGTGCGGAACGAGCAGTTAAAACGATCGCGATCTCCAGTACGGTGGCGAATGAAGGTAAATCCAAAGTAGCAGCCAATTTAGCCGCAGCGATCGCCGGAATGGGGCAAAGAGTTCTATTAATTGATGCCGATCTTCGCGTTCCTTATCAGCACCGCTTGTGGAAACTGCCTCTGAGTAAAGGTCTGAGTGAGCTATTAGTTGGAAAGTTGAAATTTAAACAAGTTTCATGGACGGTGATGGAAAATCTAGATGTATTGACTGCTGGAGCTAAACCGCCTAATCCCCTATCTTGCCTTGAATCTCAGCAAATGAATTTACTAATTCGCCAAGTTACAGATTTATATGATTTCGTAATTATCGATACTCCCCCGATCTTGGTTGCCACAGATCCGCTGAGTATCGGGCAATTAACTGATGGAATCTTATTAGTAGCTCGACCTGGAGTAGTCGATGCGAGTAGTGCTCGTGCTGCTTGCGAAAAATTAAAAATGTCTCGTTGCAATGTCTTAGGACTAATTGTGAATGGGGTAATTGCCAAAAATGAAAGTCAGGATCATTTCTCTGCGACTCAAGAATATTTTAGTGTCGAACCCGATCCAGAAGCACCTTGGACTGACTACATGACCCAACGTGGGGAAACAATTACCGATCGATCCAGATAGGAAACAAGATTCACAGATTCACAAGTACCAAAAACAATCGGCAATCCAGAGGGTTTCAAACAGCAAGGTAAATAGACCAGGATAAATAGGGATTATAATATGGGGGCAGACTTCAAAATCTTAATCGATATGCGCGTTCAGGTGATTGGTGGTGGTTTAGCAGGTACCGAAGCGGCTTGGCAAATTGCCCAGGCTGGCGTACCAGTGACTCTACATGAGATGCGTCCCCACACGTTGAGTCCCGCGCATCACAGTGAAGAACTAGCCGAATTGGTATGTAGCAACTCATTTGGTGCCCAATCTGCCGATCGAGCCGCTGGATTATTGCATGAAGAATTGCGCCGCTTGGGTTCGATTATTATTGGCAAGGCTGACTATCATGCCGTCCCCGCAGGTGGCGCATTAGCAGTCGATCGCGGTAAGTTTAGCCACGATTTGACCGAAACACTGGCAAACCATCCCCTCGTCGAATTTCGCCGCGATACAGTACCCGAAATCCCCCGTGATGGGATCGTAGTTTTAGCCACTGGGCCGCTGACAGCTCCCGCTCTAGCCGAGGATATCCAACGATTGGCAGGGATGGAGTATCTCAACTTTTTTGATGCGGCGAGTCCGATTATTGTTGGGGACTCGATCGACAAAGAGGTCGCTTTCTTTGCCTCTCGCTACGACAAAGGCGAAGCAGCTTACCTGAATTGCCCGATGAATAAACAGCAATATCTCCACTTTCAGCAAGAACTGTGCAACGCCGAGCAAGCCGAATTAAAAGATTTCGATCGCGAGA
>JAJAZF010000350.1 GCA_026785875.1 Chamaesiphon sp.
AAATATACGAACCCTGCCAATCTGAACCTCACATGAGCAAAAGCGCAAGCTAAGAATATCGGGAGCCGTGTAATGCGAAAGTATTACGCACGGTTCTAACAGAGAGGGGCGCAAGGTAATTCTTGCCCTCGACTCTACCAGTGCGATTGGGTTGGCTGATAAATCCTCAAGATCGTCAAGTGGAAATCTATCGCTTAGATCGTGAAGTGGAAAAGATCGATGTTCCCATGACTCTGAGTGATGAGGATGTTCTCCCTGGATTTACCCTCGATTTAAGTCTAATTTGGGTATAGGCGATCGAATAAATAGCAATCGATATATTCTTATTCTGAGCTATGATTAAAATGATTTCTGGATAGACTATGATTATTTCCAGTGGTAAATCATAGTCTATCTATTAATCCGATCGATCCTATTAATACCCATCGATTCCAATTAAAGCGATCGATATGTCCCGAACTATGGTTAGAATGATTTCTGGATAGACCCTGATTATTTCTTCTAGCAGTAAATCATAGTCTATCTCTTAATCTGATAAATCAAAGTTCCAGACATAATCTCCGATCGATGTTTATCCATAAATTTCACTGCGATGTTCAATCTTTAAAATCGCGATCGTTTCATCCATCAGATTCAATCGGGAGATTCTGTTTCATTCGATCGATCGTGTGACTCAGCACTTCGATTTGTTCGGTTGGCGATCATCTGTCAATTTCAGTTAGGATTTGCTGTAATTGTGGACTCATGGCTTTACCCTCGGAGTGTATTTATATTTTAAAGGATTTAGGACAGGCATTAAGCGATCGATCCCATTCAATAACAGCTAACACAATCGATACACATCCAGTATAATTGACTCTATATATTACAATACAAATCGAAGTTAGGAAGGTCGCGATGAAAATCGATGCAATGAGTCGTGAAGATCTCAAAGAATTGATGAAAGAAGTTATCGAGGAAGTACTTGACGAAATGTCAGTAGATAATGATGGGAAGATTAAGCCGGAAGTCAAACAGCAGCTACTAGAAATCCGCGCTCGTCGGCAACATGACGACAGAACTATATCATCTGATGAGGTTAAAAGAAGATTGGGATTGAGTTGAGATGAGTTATACTGTTCGATATGAACCAGAAGCTCTAGAAGATTTAGCCAATATACCCACACAGATTCAAGCTCGAATTGTTAAGAAAGTAGATTGGTTGGTAGAGAATTTTGATAATATTAATCCATTAGGGCTAACTGGAGATTTAGCTAAATTTTATAAGTTGAGGATGGGTGATTATCGAGCTATTTACGAATTAAGTGATACTGGAGATGAAATCATCATCGTTAGACTCGGACATCGTAGAGATATTTATGATAGATAATTAGCGTTCGCGTAGTGTAGGTAATCGATCCCATCCAATAACAGCTAACAAGATTACTGTTGCAGGTGGCAAGACATTCGAGTAATATGTAAATCCGCATTCAATTTTAATGAATTGTATAGGATGGGTATTCAAAATGACTCAAACAATATCTAAATTAGAATCAAAACGCCAAGTTTTACTATATCCAGGCGAAGATGGTTATTTTGTTGTAGAGGTACCTAGTTTGCCAGGCTGTGTTAGCCAAGGGAAAACGCGTGAAGAGGCTTTAGCGAATATTGAGGAAGCAATCTCACTCTATATTGAAGTCTTACAGGATAGAGGTGAAATTGTCCCCAGTGATGAGATTGAGGTTGTGTTGGTATGAGTGGCTACCTGTCATTTTTAAGAGCGGGAACCTGCGAAAAATATTTGTGATTGCGAGTAATAATAGTGCCGCTAACTGAAAGAGCGATCGCGGCAATCCGCATATCTTTTTCCAATCGTTTCTTGGCTAAAGTTTTATGTTCTAGGATTAAGTTTTGATGATAAGTATTGGCAAGTTCGCTAAATGTCAATATTTCAATGGTTTTTAAAAATTCTGTCGTCTGCCAAAGCTTACCATAGATTCTAACGAGATTATTAGCTTCCGCCGGATCGTTTACTCTACCAGCCCAGCCATTAAAGAGTTCTTGGACTGTAACAATCGTTGTGACAACATCAGGAATCTCTTGGGTTACTCTATAAATTAGCTGTTGGTTTCCACCTAGAAATAATGAGGCAGAATCGGTGTCTAGAATAAATAGCGTCATTCCTCTTCCGTTGTAGCTGCTCTATCGGCGGCGATATTGGCGACTACAGCAGCGAAATCTGGATCGTCTTTGAAAATACCTGCAAACTTTAGCATCGGATGCTCTGTTTTTGCATTGACGCTGGGCAGTTGGTGTTTTAGCCGCTCTACTTCAGCTTCTAATAAGGCAACTCGTTCTTCTAGTTCTACTGGCATAGCTTTTCGTCCCTCTGGCTCCATGTCTATTATATCCAACACTCGACCTTATCAACGTCCGATCATCTACCATACCTGAATAATCAACCAGATCGATCGAATCATATTAACTACCATATTCTCTCG
>JAJAZF010000351.1 GCA_026785875.1 Chamaesiphon sp.
CAGAACGAACCTTCTCACAGATATTAATCGAAAAGCTCGATACTCCGTGGTCATCTCCCTGGGATTGGGAGATTATCTGGCAAGTATTTATGGTTGGCTTCTTTTTTGTCGGACAGTTTCTGCTGCCAGTTTTATTTAGCGCGGTTGTCAATCCAGCTACATTAACTACTAGAGGACAAGGAGCCTATGTATTTAGTAGCTATGTCTTGATGTCTGGCTTGGCAATTGGTGTATTGTATTTGTCGATTAAATCTTATTTTCCACTACCACCCGATTGGTTTAAATTTAACTGGAAATCTAATTGGCTGCTGTGGGGAATTGGGGGCTACTTGGTCGCGACACCAATCGTCATTGTGGTGTCCTTAATCAATGATAAAATTTGGCAGGGACAAGGTGGTAGTAATCCACTACTGCAAATCGTCCTCGAAGGGAAAGATTCGATCGCATTGTTGCTGTTTTTTCTCACTGCGGCAGTCGCAGCCCCGCTATTTGAAGAATTCTTATTTCGGGGATTTCTCCTACCTTCCTTGACCCGCTATGTGCCTACCTGGGGGGCAATCGGGATTAGTGGTTTATTGTTTGGAGTTGCCCATCTGAGCCTATCAGAAATTCTGCCACTCACAACGCTGGGCATCATTCTGGGCATCGTCTATGTCCGTACTCGCAATCTCTTGGCACCGATGTTATTACATAGTCTTTGGAACAGCAGTACTTTAGTTAGCTTATATATCTTGGGAAGTGGTAGCTAGTTATGAATGACCCTGCTCTATTTTACTTGCAGCTCATAAGTGGTTTTGACTTGAGCATTAGTTGGCATGATGCCTGAAAACTTCCACCGCAGATAGTTATAAGCAGTCGCAGGTGCTGGTTGGGTTCCAACCAGTGGTTTAGATACAAATGTTTTGCCACCATCAATACTAAATAATAATTCGGCACCATCTCCCGCAGTCGCCGAATCTTTGAGATAATTAGTTCCTTTAGGAATCGGTTGTTTCAAGATCAGATTCTTGAGCGGACAACGACTATTATTTTTAGCAATGACGGTATATTTGATAATATCTCCAGGTTTAACAGCAGCTTTGCCAGCAATGCGTTCAAAGATAGTTTTGTTATCTTTAATCACTTTTTTGTCCGCTGTCAGAGTGAGCGCAATCCGCTGGGAAATGGGTTGAGGATCGACGCAAGTTTTTGGTGTCTGAAGCCGAGCATCTGCGGCAAAGTGCGGGGCCATCAATGTAGTTATAATCACTCCTGTGTAACTGAAGATGACGATCGAGAACTTGGACATGGTACTGTGTGACTAAGCGATTAGGAGAGATATAGATTCAAGACGATCGAGTAGTAATAAAGTTGCCGAGTAACTGTCGATCCAAAGTGTAAGTTTACCAGCTCCGCTGTGGCGGTTATAAGTTTCGCTTGGCTCGAATCATGGTAATAGCCGTCGAACCTGATATTCTAGAGACACGCACTTCGCTATAATTAACCTTGGAAAGAGGTTGTGCCAACGATCGAACATCAATATAAGACAATGACCTTAGACTGGATTAGCCCCGCAGAACGCCTCCAATCCCTACCCCAATACGTCTTTGCTCGGCTGGAAGAACTCAAAGCCAATGCCCGCAGCCAGGGGGTAGATCTGATCGACTTGGGCATGGGCAATCCAGATGGTGCTGCTCCCGCTCCAGTGATTGCCGCAGCGAAGGATGCCCTAGACGAAGCCACCAATCATGGTTATCCCCCATTTGAAGGCACCGCCAATTTTCGTGGAGCGATCGCCAAATGGTATTATCGTCGCTATGGTGTCACCCTCGACCCTAATAGTGAAGCACTACCCTTGCTTGGCTCCAAGGAAGGATTGGGACATTTAGCCCTAGCTTATATCAATCCTGGCGATACCGTTCTAGTGCCCAGTCCCGCCTATCCCGTCCACTTTCGGGGGCCAGCGATCGCGGGTGCTAAGATACATAACATTATCCTCAAACCAGAGAACGATTGGGAGATCGATCTCAATGATATTCCTGAAGATGTTGCCCGCAAAGCTAAAATTCTCTTTTTCAACTATCCGAGCAATCCCACTGGAGCCACTGCACCGCGCTCCTTCTTTGAAGATGTCGTCGCCTTTGCCCACGAATATAAAATCTTATTAGTTCACGATCTCTGCTACGCCGAACTCGCCTTCGACGGCTACAAGCCCACCAGCCTGTTAGAAATCCCTGGAGCTAAGGAGATCGGGGTTGAGTTCCATACACTCTCCAAAACCTATAATATGGCGGGCTGGCGAGTCGGCTTCGTAGTTGGTAATAGTCAGATTATCCAAGGACTCCGCACCCTCAAAACCAACCTCGATTACGGGATTTTTGCCGCACTCCAGACAGCCGCTCAGACAGCCCTCGAACTACCCGACGAATACGTTACCCAAGTTCAAAACCGCTATCGCGAACGCCGCGACTTTACAATCGCTGGATTAGCTAAATTGGGCTGGAAGATTAAACCTACTAAAGCTACCATGTATCTATGGATTCCTTGTCCCGTGGGTTGGAATTCTACCGACTTTGCGCTGACGGTATTGCAAAAAACAGGTGTTGTGTTCACACCTGGAAATGCCTTTGGGATTGGGGGCGAAGGATATGTCAGAATTAGTCTAATTGCCGATCTCGACAGGTTGGGTGAAGCAATTGAACGACTTACAGCCGCTGGCATTCGCTATGAGTAGGAGAGTGACAAATTTATGCGAGTAGACGCAATTTGGGAAAAAGAAATCAGTAACGTCTTTACCTTAATCGAGTATCCGCAAGTAGACGATCTGCCACACTGTCTAATTATTGGTGGCGATCGATCTGGAGACGATAAGACTAAAACTCTATCAATTTTTTTCCAAACTTGGGGAATCGATCGTGAAAGTATTACCAATCTTCACTGCTCGATCGTTTTTCAAGCCGTGCTAGAAATTGGGATTGTCGATGAGATGTCGGGATTTACCTTTAAGGACGCATTAGCCTGGGCTAGCGACTAGTTATGCTAGAAAATAGGTATGACCCTTGATTTCTTTATAGAACCCATTTGGGATCTTTTTAGGATGAATCGAGAGATAGGTATTGGTGAGGATGGGCGGGTTTGTTTGGATTTACTAGTGCTAGGCGGAAATTTTTAGCATAAACCCGCCCCTACGGTCGATCTATAAAATGTATACGGATGAATTTATGGATCTGTAGATGGCTTTGTTTATGCTAGCTGATATCGATTTTACCGATCGATATTGTTGGCGTAGCCTGCCGTAGGCACACGAACCCGCCCTCCCCACAAACAGATCTCAAATGGGTTCTATAAAGCTTCCAAGAAAGCTTTGAGTGCAGTTTTGTACTTGTTTGCTAGCCGCTTTGAAACTAGACCACCTTGCTGAATTTGCTCTACTATCGTTGTAGAGCAATAACCCTTGCTCGTACACTCACCTTGAACTATTAACTTATCGACATCTACCACACTGATTTCGCGAGCATATTTGTAGACGATAACTGATTCATTTTTGATGAAATCTGGTAAATCCGCACCTGGAGTAAGAATACAGGTAGTTTCAGAATTGTCTCTGCGAGTGGTGGCATTGACAAAAAGGTAACTGTCATCAGCGATCTGTGCGATCGCGATATAAAGGTGTCTGTCATTGGGCGGAGTAGTGAGTAAAAAAGCATCTCCTATATTGATGGAGATGCTAGCCATTGAGAACTCCATCTAAATACAGCTCTCGGGCTGCTTCTCTTTGAATTTCTGCTATTTCCGTGTCACTTTTACCAACACTTTTGAGAATAGATTCCACAGGGAGTGGGATAGCAGAGTTTCCCGGCACTGGTTTTTGCCACTCTGGAAAATCATGAGTCAAATCGGCAAGAACGAACCCATCATAATGCCCACAAGATTGATAGACTTCTAAGATAATATCCTCTTCTTCTTCACAAAGATCTTCGCGTCCTGGATTACCTTTCAATGAAACTTCATAGCCGCTGCGACTAATAAAACGCTCCCAGACAGGCAAAGCTCCATTGACTCGATCGCCTTTAATCAGATCGTAAATACTACTGAGAACAGGGCCAAACTTCATTGAAAAATACCGATCTCCAGTTATCGGCTGCTCCATCCGCTCTAAGGCAATGCGATCGGCCAGATAAAGCAGTTTAAGCAAGCCCATGTACTGCATTGGTTTTCCATGCAGGCTCAAAAACATTGCTGCCGCTTCAACGGCTTTTAGGGGGTGTAGCTGGTACTCAATTGACATGCTCAAGCCGAGGTAGTCACTTTACTGATACATAACTATTATACACTCTACCCACGATCGAGCGCACTTACATCACAGTCTCAACAGAATTACACCTTTTGGCGTAGGCTCTCAGCAAACTCGATCGGAGATTTGACGATCCATACAAACAGGGATTCCCCATTGAATGTCAACAAAATTATTTCCCTAAACTCACCCGAACGGGGACAATAGAATAACTACCCAGCCGCAATCTTCGCAATGATCTTCCCCAGTTTCGATCGATTTAGTCAGCTAGCCACTCAAGGTAACTTTATCCCCGTCTACCAAGAATGGGTCGCCGATCTCGATACCCCAGTCTCCGCATGGTATAAGGTATGTGCGGGTCAACCCTACAGCTTTTTGATGGAATCTGTCGAGGGTGGTGAAACTGTCGGACGGTATAGTTTCTTGGGCTGTAACCCGCTCTGGGTGTTGGAAAATCGCGGCGATCGCACGACCAAAACTCATCGCGATGGGAGTGTCAAGACATTTTCAGGCGATCCGTTTGAGACGTTGACTGAGTGTCTGGCACCTTACAAACCTGTCAAACTCCCACAACTACCTGGAGGAATTGGGGGTTTATTTGGCTTCTGGGGCTATGAATTGATGAAATGGATTGAATCTAGAGTGCCGATTCATCCAGCTACTGCCGACGACCTTCCCGATGGCTTGTGGATGCAGGTAGACAATCTGATCGTGTTCGATCGAGTCAAGCGCAAAATTTGGGCGATCGCGTATGCCGATTTGTTAGGTTGTGATGGTAATCTAGAACTTGCTTATGCTCAGGCGTGCGATCGAGTCAAAACCCTCGTCGAGAAACTGCAACAGCCGCTTGCGCCCAAGCTATTAGAATGGACTCCACCTCAACCCAGCCCCGCCCTCACCGAACTCCCCGCCGCATATACTAGCAATACTTCCAAAGCGGAGTTTTGCGCGAATGTGGAAACAGCGAAGGCACACATTACCGCAGGAGATGTATTCCAAGTTGTTGTTTCGCAAAAGTTATCTACTGGTTATACTGGCGATCCATTCGATCTTTATCGATCTCTCAGCCTAGTCAATCCCTCTCCGTATATGGCTTACTTCAACTTTGGGGATTGGCAGATCATTGGCTCTAGTCCTGAAGTGATGGTCAGAGCCGATCGAAATTATGATGGTACACTCAAAGCCACGCTTCGCCCACTTGCAGGTACCCGTCGGCGCGGGCTAACACCTCAAGAAGATGACGCGCTAGCACTAGAACTCCTCGCAGATACCAAAGAAGTTGCCGAACATGTGATGTTGATCGATCTAGGACGCAACGATCTGGGGCGAGTTTGTCAGAGTGGCACAGTTGTGGTAGATAAATTAATGACGATCGAGCGGTATTCACACGTGATGCACATTGTCAGTAATGCGATCGGTCAACTCGCACCAGATAAAACTGCCTGGGATTTGCTCAAGGCTTGTTTTCCCGCAGGTACAGTCAGCGGCGCACCAAAAATTCGCGCTCTAGAAATCATCCACAATTTAGAAGGCTGTCGGCGGGGTGCCTATTCAGGAGTGTATGGTTATTATGATTTTGAAGGTCAAATAAATACGGCAATTACGCTGCGAACGATGGTCGTCCGTCCCGATGGTGCTGGCAATCATACCGTATCTGTCCAAGCAGGTGCGGGACTGGTGGCAGATTCCGATCCAGTCACTGAGTATGAGGAAACTTTGAATAAAGCTAGAGGGCTACTAGAAGCGATTCGGTGCTTGTTAACAGTTGACAGTTGACAGTTGACAGTTGCAGATGGAATCCTTGCCGAGGTCTCCGTCTGTGCCTACGGCAGGCTTACGCCAACGACACGTCTGGCTGCACTGCCGCACATAGGATTGAGTGGGTCGAGCAAACTAACTGATTAGTAGATATCTGTCATTAGGTAGAGGTAAAAAGTCAATAACCAGTTAACAATCGATAGGATAATAATTTGCAAATTGAGTCGCTCGAGCTAATCATGTCATCAGCATCACTAGCAGGGAGCGATATACATCAACACAAAAAAATACATCTACCGCCCCGCTCAAATCCGCGATTCGCTCACTAGCTGCCTGAGAAAATTTAGCTAAATCGATCGATTTATACCGATTGACTCAAGTAGATCTGCTGGACTCTGAATCGATCGAGTAGTGTCATCGCGCTAACACCATCAAAAACTCCGATGACAATACGAGCCAGTCGGAGCGCAGAATTTTGAAAAGAGCCGATCGATACGGATGTTCGATCTACAAAGATTGTAGTCTAAAGCGAGAACCCAAAATTCGCAGTCCTGCGCTCACTTGGAGCCGAGCCGTTCTGAGCGTAGTCAGCTCGATTCATCGACCCACTCAAGATTAAATTTAAACTTATCAACTTAAATATGTCTAATTCTAATCTAACCAAACATCCGGTGCATGATGGGGATGAGGCGTATTCACAAGATGAGCTGAGTCAGCCTCGACAGGACTTGCCCACAGGCGAGATTATCGAGCACCAACCCATGCCACCCCGCAAACAGCGACGGTGGCCGTGGATTTTGGGAATTATCCTATTGTGTGGCGGTCTCGGTTTGGGCTGGCGGTGGTGGCAAGCTAGCCATACCGCGACGAATGGTGCTGGAGGTGCGCCAGGAGTAGCGGCGCAACCGCCAGCAGTGCCAGTGAAGCTAGCGACTGTTGCAACAACTACGGTGCAAGATAGTACTGTCTTTGTCGGGACATTAGAATCCCCCCGATTTGTGACAATCAAGCCACAGGTTGAAGGACGGATCGTGCAGATCCTGGTCAAAGAAGGCGACAGCGTTCAGCAGGGACAACCAATTATCAGCTTGCAAAACGACGACGCTCAAGCTTTGCTCCAGCAACGGCAAGCCGCCCTAGAACAAGCCAACGCCAATCTCGGACTACTCAAAGCTGGTACTCGCCCCGAACAAGTCGCTCAAGCTAGAGCGACACTAGCCCAAGCCCAATCCAAGCTCACAGATGCCCAATCGGGATCGGAACTCGAAGGAATCGCCCAAGCCCAAGCCCAAATCGTCTCAGCAAAATCAGCACTCAACCTCGCCCAATCCCGAGCCAATCGCTATGCTCAACTAGCCAAACAGGGTGCGGTATCTCAAGACTCCTATGCTGGCTATGTCAACGAGCAGCGCAACGCCGCCGCCGCGCTAGTGGTGGCGCAGCGCAAATTAGACCAACTCCGTCAAACTCGGACGGCAGATATCAACTCATTCTCCGCAACAGTCAATCAGCAGCAGCAAAACCTCCAGCAGCAACTGAATGGGTCGCGCCCTCAAGAAATCGCCCAAGCTCAAGCCCAAGTCTCTCAAGCAGCCGCGCAGGTGCGATCGGCTCAAGTTCAACTTCAGTATGCCAAGGTGTTGGCTCCATTTACGGGAACTGTAGGTGATATTCCGCTCAAGGTGGGTGATTATGCTGCCAAAGGTGATGCACTGACAACATTGACCAAAAATGACTCCTTCGACCTGAATTTGGCAATTCCGTTAGATCGCGCCAAACAGTTGCGGGCGTGGACATCAGTGGAGCTGCTCGATGCCACTGGTAAGTCCATCGAGATGGGCAAGATCGGTTTTATCGCGCCCAATGCCACGGCAAACTCCCAGACGATTTTGGCGAAGGCTAATTTTCCGAATTCGAGTGGGCGGCTGCTCAACCGTCAGTCGGTACAAGCTAGAGTAGTGTGGGATCGGCATCAGGGAATCTTGGTTCCAGTGACGGCGATCTCGCGGCTGGGTGGGAAGACGTTTTTATTTGTGGCGGACCCTGGAAAGCAGTCGCCGGATGGGAAATCTAGTTTGGTGGCACGTCAGCAGCCTGTGGAGTTGGGATCGATCGAGGGTAATAATTATCAAGTTCTCAAAGGGTTAAAACCTGGTGAAAAGATTGTAGTTTCGGGGCTGCTCAATTTGACTAATGGTGTACCGATCGCGATCGCCCCTGAAGATAATAATGCCCAAAAAACTCCCTAGATGTTAGTGGGGGAGGGCGGGTGTGATTTTAGATCGATCGTGACAAGCGGTATTTATGGCATCAACAAAGTCATCTACAGATCCGTTTGCTAACATTTGACAACCTACCCTTTACTCCCTAAATCATGTTTGTAAACACCTTTATCAAACGCCCGGTTCTTACCACAGTTTGTACATTTATTATTCTGTTGTTGGGGAGTATTGCGATTCCGATTTTGCCGATTTCGCAGTTGCCGGACTTGGCTCCGGTACAGATCAATGTAACTTCAAATAATACTGGTGCGGACGCACAGACAACGGAAAGTACCGTCACCAATATTATCGAACGTCAGATCAATGGTGTTAAAGGTGTATCTTATATATCTTCCAACACAGGTAATGATGGTTCGAGCAATATCACCGTTTCTTTCCCGAGTAATATCAATCCAGATATCGCTCAAGTCAACGTTCAAAACAAGCAAGCTCTAGCTACACCCCAATTGCCAACTGCGGTACAGCGGACGGGCGTAACTGTTGAGACAGCATCTAGTAGTCTATTATTGGTGTATGGTTTTTACTCAGACAATGCTGAGTACGACAATATTTTCTTGAGTAATTATGTCGATCTGTATCTGCTCGATCTGATTAAACGAGTGCCCGGTGTGGGGAGTGTGCGAATTTTTGGAGAGCGTAAATATGCGATGCGATTGTGGCTCGATCCGAATAAATTAGCTCAAAATCAAATTACACCGCAAGATATTACGACTGCTTTGCAGGAGCAAAATATTCAAGTAGGTGTGGGCGCGATCGGCAAAGAACCCGCTCCTACTGGTCAAAACTATGAGTTTTCATTGCGGGCGACTAGTCGGTTCAAGGATATCTCGGAATTTGAGAATTTGGTACTAAAAGTCAGTCCAGGTGGCGCGCTCCTGAAGCTCTCAGATGTGGGTAGAGTCGAATTAGGGGCAGAAAACTATGCTTCTGATGCTAAATTCACATTGCCTGGAAGCAAGCCAAAAACGGCTGTGGGCTTGGGCGTTTATCAATTACCAGGGAGTAATGCGCTCCAAGTTGCCAAGGCGGTGGAAGCGCAGATCGAGACCTTGAAGAAGAGTTTTCCACCAGGACTCAAAGCGCAAGTCGCTTTTGATACGACTCCATTTGTGGAAATTTCACTTGAAGAGGTACTTTTTACGCTCGTAGAAGCGATCGTGTTGGTAGTTCTGGTGATTTTTGTATTTTTGCAAGACTGGCGGACGACGATCATTCCGACGATCGCGATTCCGGTATCTTTGATCGGGACGTGTGCGGCTCTATTGGTATTGGGTTTTCAGATCAATACGCTGACTCTCTTTGGCTTCGTACTGGCGATCGGGATTGTGGTTGATGATGCGATTATTGTGGTAGAAGCGATCGCAGTGAAACTGGAACAGGGGATACCACCTCTGGAGGCAGCGATTGAGGCGATGCAGGAGCTGACGGGGGCAATTGTGGCAACTTCGCTGGTATTGATGGCGGTGTTTATTCCGGTGGCGTTTATACCAGGGACGAGTGGGATCGTCTACAAACAGTTTGCGCTCACCGTGGCTTGCTCGATCGCGATTTCCACTTTCAATGCCCTGACATTCTCGCCGAGTATCGCCGCCTTGATCATGCGCCCGGCTCAACCTGCACGGGGTCCGGTGGGCTGGTTTTTTGGCAAGTTCAATCAGGGCTTTACTTGGTTTACCCGCCGCTATATTGGCTTTGTGAGTTTCCTGACTGGGGCAAAATTGCTGGTGATTGGGGTGTTTATTGCGGGGTTACTGGCAACTGGCTTGATGTACAAAGCGGTACCGACTGGATTTATCCCTGAAGAAGATCAGGGTTACTTTTTTGTGATCGCCCAAGCTCCCGATGGGGTATCGCTGCAATACACCTCCGCAGTTATGGATCGGGTGGCAAAGGAAGTCGCCGTGATTCCCGAGGTGCAAGCGACATTTTTGATTACGGGGTTTGGATTTGATGGGGGTGCTTCCAATGTGGGGCTGGGGTTTGTCAGTCTCAAATCTTGGAAGGAGCGCACATTAGAAACTCAGTCTGTCTATGGGTTACTCCGAAATTTGAATAAAAAGCTAGCGGGAATTACCGAAGCGAGAGTACTCGCCGTCAATGCACCGCCAGTGCGGGGATTGAGTGCTACAGGTGGGTTTGAATTCCTGATTCAAGATCGAACGGGGACAGCACCGATCGAAACTTTGGTCGAGAATGCCCAGAAATTGATCGCCGCAGCTAACAAAGAGCCTGCTTTACAACGCGTTTTTACTCAGTTCACCGCCAATACGCCGCAATTTGACATCCAAGTCAATCGCAACCAAGCTAAAGCTCTCAATGTCGATGTCGGTCAAATCTTTAGCACTTTACAGGCTTATTTAGGTTCGCAATATGTCAATGACTTTGTACAGGGACAACGACAGTACCGCGTCTATCTCCAAGCTGATGGCAAGTTTCGCGCCAATCCTGATGATATCGGCAAGCTGTATGTGCGCTCGAATAGTATCTCGACTGGAACAACAGCGACACCTGGGACGATGATTCCGCTGAGTAGTCTGGTGACGATTACCCCCTTTGTCGGACCGAAAACGATTTCACACTATAATTTGTATCGATCGATCAAAGTACAAGGTAGTCCAGCTCCTGGTGCTAGTTCGGGTGAGGCAATTCAAGCGATGGAGAAAGTCGCCACAGCCGTATTACCGCAAGGGTTCGGGTATGAGTGGACGGGGACTTATCTTCAGGAGAAGGCTTCTGGCGGTGCCACAGGGCTGATTTTTGGAATTGCGATCGTGATTGTCTTTCTGGTATTGGCAGCGCAGTATGAGAGCTATACCGACCCGATTATCATCTTGCTCACTGTACCCCTGGCGATCTTGGGGGCGATGACGGCGATCTGGATTCGATCGAATATCTTTATGGCAGATAGTCTATTCCCCAAAGTGGTGAATGATATTTATTGTCAGGTGGGTTTAGTAACGCTAATCGGTTTAGCCGCCAAAAATGCGATCCTGATTGTGGAGTTTGCCAATCAACTCACCGAGCAGGGGATGAGCTATACCCGTGCCGCAGTCAAGGCTGGGGGAGAGCGGTTGCGACCGATTTTGATGACTTCCTTTTCCGCACTGTTGGGCTTC
>JAJAZF010000352.1 GCA_026785875.1 Chamaesiphon sp.
GGCTGGCAACCAAGCTACATCCGGCTGCCACGGCAATTGAATCATTTGACTAGGATCGGGAATCGCCAGGATGTCAGGATCGGCAGGTGTCATGTCCAACCAAGCAGCAAAACCCGCAAACCCAGCCCCATCCACAGCCATCCGATCGATCGCCTGAGTAGGTACCATCTTGGCGCGTTGGGTACCAAACAGATCGGTGAAAGAAATCAAAAAATAACGGATACCTCGATCGCGGGCGATTTCAGATAGCAGCATAGAGGTAGAGTGTAGAAGTTGATGATGCCAAATGTCTATAATAAGCTACCGCGCTAAGTGAATTCGATCGCCATGAACTGAAATAAGCTGTTACTCATTTAAATTACTGGTTGAGAAAAGGCAGAAGGCAGAGGGCAGAAGGCAAAAGGAACAGCCGATCGTGTGGTTTAAATGTTTGACAGCTTACTTAATTAGTTGATAGTTGATAGCGAAAAGTGCTGATGGGCTTCATCATACAGGAGTAGATCTCGCGATCGTGCTAAAATTAAAATAGCATAACCTAGCTCCCACAATCGTTTGGAGGTTTTATGACAGTCGCTATCACCCCTACTAGTACTCAACCATTATTGCTCGATGTCAGCAATACAACTCTCCACATCACTCCCGCACAATTCGATCTGCTCTGTATCGACAATCCCGATCTCAAGCTCGAAATGACCAAAGATGGAGAATTAATAGTTATGCCCCCAACAGGTGGTGAAAGCGGCGAAAGAAACTCAGAATTAACTCTCCAAGTTGGGATTTGGAATCGACACACTAAATTGGGAAGAGTGTTTGACTCTTCAACTGGCTATGACTTTATTGCCATCGGTGGCGGTAAAGTATCACCCGATGTTTCCTGGATTGAAAAATCGCGGTTGGAGGGAGTGGATATCAAGGGATTTATTACAGTGATTCCCGATTTTGTCGTCGAACTCCGCTCTGCAACTGACAGACTAAATGCTGTGAGATTGAAGATGTTGGAGTATGAAAGATTAGGGGTAAGATTGGGTCTACTCATCAATCCTCAGAATAGAATGGTGGAGATCTATCGAGCTGGGCAAGATGTCGAAGTGTTGGAGTCGCCGCTATCGGTGAGCTGTACAGAAGTGATGTCGGGTTTTGTACTGAGTATGAATGAAATTTGGTAGAGTAATATCGATCGATCGATCGCACCTAAGTAAGTCGGCAAAGATCGGTTGGTACTTATTTAGGGCTTATCATTACAATTCGTTCATTCTACGCCTGAGTCGAGTTGTTCCATTGCTTCATTTCGTAACTCTAACAGTTCTTCCATAAGGTCGTCTTCATCTGAAGTTAGCTTGGAAATAGCTAGGTTACAGTCAGCGATCGTTCCCTGAAAATTTTCTAAGCTATTTTTGGCAGAGGCTCGCTCTAAGTAAGCTTGAATATTATCAGGATTTATTGTAATAATTTGAGTGTAATCATCAATTGCTCCATAATAATCTTCTAATTTCCAATCTTTAATTCTAGCCCGAGCTAAGTAAGCCTCTATATTGTCAGTTTCGAGCGTAATAATTCTGCTGTAATCA
>JAJAZF010000353.1 GCA_026785875.1 Chamaesiphon sp.
GATATCGAATAGTAAAATCGATATTAGCTAGCATAAACCCGCCCCTACAGATCCATAAATTCTTACACAATACATTTCAGATATGAGTCGTAGATGGCTTTGTTTATGCTAGAAGTTCCCGCCAAGCACTACCAAATCCAACCAAACCCGCCCATCCTCACCAATATCTGTCGCACGATTCCTCCTGAAAAGATCTCAAATGGGTTCTATAGCCCAAATCTGTTTAATCTTTAGTCCCAAATTGTAGTAACACCAGCCCCGCCAAAAATCCGATCGTTAGCCCAGAAAAATGACCGACAATGCTCGTGTGCCCATTGGTAAGATCGAATACTAGTTGGAAGGCAACACTAAATAATACTGCCTGAAATTGCCGCCCAGCCGCTGCGACTTTTGATTGTCGCCAACCACTCAGGTGAATCGCCCCCATCGTACCCAACATCCCCATAATCGCCCCAGAGGCACCGACTGTGATTTGAGGTTGGGCAACCCATCTAGTATCGAAATAAGTGATAAACGCCATCGAGCCAAGCCCTGCGAGTAAATAGGCAAGCAGATAGCGGAACGAACCCAGTCGATGTTCGACGAATTTACCCAGATAAAACAATCCCAGCATATTCATCCCCAAGTGCAAAATGCCCATATGGATAAAATTCGCACTCACAATTCGCCACCATTCACCAGCGAGAACTAATGGAGCCGCTAACCCTCCCCAAGGGATGAAACTGAAATCCCGATTGCCCGATTTAGATTGCCACAATAATTCCGCACAGAAAACTAGGACATTAATCCCGATTAACAAATTTGTCACTGGAGTGGAGGCATTACTGGGTGTCTGAGTGCCGTATCGAGCATCTTGTCCCACTGTAGCTTCAATTTGGGCGACAGTTTCCCAGTCGATGGGGTTGAGTTTATGCAGATCTGGTAATGGTTGGGATAATCTCCAGGCGATATCCTGTTGAATGCAGCTATCTTTACTTACCTGTTGGAGCTTGGTTAATTGCGCTGTTGCTACTTCGATTTCACCTGCGGCTAACTCAGCAGTGCCCACCCAAAATTGATGGCTGTCGGCTGGATACATCGAGAGTAGACTTTGACACAACTGAGTCACGGCATCAACGCGCCCACAATAGGCGAGAATATACATTTTGAGTAGATGTAGATGCTGAGTGTTGAGCTGACGAGCGCGATCGAGTCTAGCTACCTCAGCGATACACCGCCGGAGATCTCCTGTTTCGGCGAATGCCCGTAAGTAGTAGACTAGTGTCATACCGCGATGTAACTGTAATTCTGCCAGAGTTTGCCGCTGTTGTACCCAATCAATATATTCATGCCAGCGATCGGTAGAACGATATAATAAAGCGGTTGCCGATCGACCGATCTCAGTTTTATTGTCTGGTTGATAGCGATCGAATATCTTCTGAGCTGCCTCAATTTGCCCCGTCCCAGCCAAGGCAATCCCGTCGAGTAGATAATGGTAGTTCCACATCCCATCGGTTGGCATCAGCCATCTGAGCCGACGCGCTAGCCTACTTGCTGCCACATATTGCGATTTATTTACCAATGATTCGAGTCGAGCAACTAGCGACATCGGGATGACTAGCAAGATAATCCAGGCGACGATGCCGATCTTCGACATTCGATCGGGCATAAAGTACCAACTCATTGATAAGATAATCAGCACGACGATCGCCGAAATTTTGAGAGTGGAATTACTCCGTGATGTCGGCAATAATGTTGCCAAACAGTAAAAAATCGCAATCTGAACCAAAACAATACTGGTAAAGTCCATTAGTACTCGATCTTGGATATTTACTTGGATACATACTATATTAGCTAGATCTCGAAGATCGATTACTCCATCACCTTACTACTTATGATTTGCGATTGGTCGATCGGCGATTTGCCTGGATTAAATAATGCCGAGCAAGCATTACTCCAAGGGCTAGGCATTACTACCACTGGGCAACTATTACTATTCGCTCCAGATGCTGCGACTAAACAACAGTTAGCACTCGATTTGGGCACAAAAATTCAATATGTCAATAAATTAGTAGCTTTGGCTGATTTAGCTCGTTTACCTGGAGTAGGTTGTCAGTACAATGGCTTACTACTCCATACTGGCATCATTTCTGTCAAGCAATTAGCTCAAATGCCCGCTCACAAAATCCATCAACAAATACTCAAACTCCACGTTGCTACAATTCAGCGACGAGATCTATGTCCAGATCTTGCCCAAGTTCAAAACTGGATTAGGCAAGCTCAGGAATTGTAGGCTTTAGGTTTTAGGTTTTAGGCTTTAGGCTTTAGGTTTTACTTGTAGGGTGTGTGAGCGGAGCGTTCCGAAGCAAAGGAGACACTCACGTTATTTACGCCTACTTACTTACTCGATTAACCAGTAAAGTTGGTAGCATTAGCTTAAAATATAAGTATGGTTCTGGCTCGAAGCTAAAGCTGTATTCCAAAATCAAAACACTTTCTACTCATCCCGATCGTCTATGTCAACAGAACGGTTCGATCGCCTGGAAAACCAGCTAACACAAGTCATTCAATCTATTGGTATGATGCAACAGCATGTAGCTGGCATCGAGCAGAAGGTAGCTGGCATCGAGCAGAAGGTAGCTGGCATCGAGCAGAAGGTAGCTGGCATCGAGCAGAAAGTGTCTGGTATCGAGCAGAATGTGTCTGGCATCGAGCAGAAAGTAGCTGGCATCGAGCAGAATGTCAATGCTGCTCGTGAAGATATCGCCAGCCTACGCCATCGGATCGATAGTGTCGAGGGTGCTGTATCTGTTGTTATCCGCAGTACGTTTACAGCGCACCAAAATTTTGTAGACGATCTGAACTTTGATTTATTGGCGAATGAACGCAAAACCCGTCGATTGAGTCGTCGTGTTGCTCGGTTAGAACGCCAAGATTTGGACGATTAGACATTTTTGCTAAAATTTGCTCCTAGCACTAATTCGATCGTCACCAAGCTGATGACGGCATAATAAAACCCAATATTTAAGCCTAAATTCACGTCGATCATTGGCGTAATTATGTAGTTATCTATTCCTGCTGATTCACGATCGATAATTTACTATTTTTTCGCCAATACCCCATTTAAAAATATATCCGCCAATCCTTCAGCCATCTCTTTCATTTCTTGAGGGCTGGCAACTGGTTGAGCGATAGTTTCGTGACTAAATCCGGCAACAATAAACATCCCTAAAAATACTTGAGCGATGACGCGGGGATTCATCCGTCGATAGACACCTCTTTCCATTGCTGTTTGGAAAAATGCCTCCGCCACATCAGTCATTTTTTCGATTACTTCTGATTGAATTCGATCGCGTAAATCTGGATGAAATTGGACTTCCATAAAACAGACACGCATCATGTCATAGTTATTTCCCAGTCGCAACATCCGCTTGTACATCACATGGGAAATCGCTTCATAATTAGCCATCCCACTCAATTCTGTTAACAAGTCTGTCAGCAATTCCATCCAGCCTTGAGTTGCCACTTCGACCAGGATCGCTTTTTTGTTAGTAAAATGGCGAAATAGAGTACCTTCGGCAATACCCGCTTTCTCAGCTAATTCTTTGGTGGTAGTCCCATCATATCCATGACGGGCAAATAGAGTTTGGGCTGCTATGAGAATCTTATCATGGGTACTTAGCTCGGTCTTTTGTCTGCTATTAAATATCTGCATACATACCTAGCACGAGCGAATGCTTATTGAATGGGATTTTTACATTATTGCGTTAATAAAAATCAGGATCTACGTCTTACTTAATAGTTCTTTAGAGATAGTTACTATACTTAACAATTATCGTCCAAATACCGATTTTACTTCAATCTTAACGGATGATTGTAATTTAGCCTCGATCTAAACGCCATTTATCGACCGCTGCAAATCTAGATACAGTGTTGCTCCCCCAGATTAGAGCCAAATTAACAAAATTCAGCGGTTTAAATCCCCATCCAAAAAACCTCGATCGCCTCACGGCACAATTAAAACCGGACAGGGCGCGAGATCGATTACCCGACTAGCGACACTTTCCGATGGATGCTCCACATCCAAACCATTGCCGCGACTCCCCATCACAATCAGATTGACATTGAGTTCATCGGCAACATCGCAGATCGTAAAAGCAGGTTTCCCTTCACGCTGCAAGATTTCGGATTCGATCCCGCGCTTGGCAAATAAATCTTGAGCCGAATGCAGCAGTCGATCGATCGCCTCTGGAGACTGCATGACTGGATCTTCGAGGACTTCAGCATCGAGATCTGGTGTCTCGACTACAGATAATAAAATTAACTGACTCTGATACTTTTGCACCAGATCGATCGCTACGGCAATAGCTTCTTGAGCTTCACGACTGCGATCGAGAGGAAATAAAATTTTGTTAAACATACACTGAGGCTAAGTAATCGTGTCTTTTATCCTCTTACCACCTTATTTTCGATCTCAAGCATCAACTCGATCGAGATTGGTAACAATTCTACACGGGTTTTCCGGTAGAATTGGGAACGACCGAGCGAGATGTCATCTTTAATACAGCAGAGATCGGGATTGCCAATTTTCTCAGCTTTAATATCAAAACAAAAATTAACTATCCATAGTTTAAGGAGTTTAACCAGTGTCCAAGAAATCTATTTCCAGTCTATCTGCTGCCGATCTCACAGGCAAACGCGTTCTCGTCCGCGCTGATTTTAACGTACCTGTAGATGATGCGGGCAACATCACCGACGATACGCGGATTCGGGCGGCTCTCCCCACCATCAAAGACCTCACTAGTAAAGGTGCTAAAGTCATCCTTTGTAGCCACTTTGGTCGTCCTAAAGGTGTAGATGAGAAATTACGTCTAACTCCTGTTGCCAAGCGGTTGTCGGAGCTATTAGGGCAAGATGTGGTCAAATGCAATGACTGTATCGGCGATGAAGTTGCCAGCCAAATCGCCGCGATGGCAAATGGACAAGTTGCACTGCTAGAAAACGTCCGCTTTTATCCCGAAGAAGAGCAAAACGACCCCGAATTTGCCAAGAAATTAGCGGCTAATGCCGACTTGTATGTCAATGATGCTTTTGGTACCGCTCACCGCGCTCATGCTTCTACAGAAGGCGTAACTAAGTACCTGAGTCCTTCCGTTGCAGGGTACCTGATCGAGAAAGAATTGGAATACCTCCAAAATGCGATCGAAAAACCTCAAGCTCCTTTAGCGGCGATCGTCGGTGGTTCCAAAGTATCGAGTAAAATTGGTGTGATTGAAACCCTACTCGACAAGTGCGACAAATTATTCCTCGGTGGTGGGATGATTTTTACCTTTTACAAAGCACGAGGTTTGAACGTTGGTAAATCCCTAGTTGAAGAAGATAAATTAGAATTAGCTCGCGCTCTCGAAGCCAAAGCAAAAGAAAAAGGCGTAGAACTTTTACTACCTACTGACGTAGTAGTAGCCGATAGTTTTTCCCCCGATGCCAACTCCCAAATTGTCGATATCAATCAGATCCCCGACGGTTGGATGGGTTTAGATATCGGCCCCGATTCACTCAAAGTTTTCCAAGCAGCTTTAGCTGATTGTAAGACTGTGATTTGGAATGGCCCAATGGGTGTATTTGAATTTGATAAATTCGCCGCAGGTACTGAAGGCATCGCTCACACTTTAGCGGAAATATCCAAAACTGGCGCAATCACGATTATTGGTGGTGGTGACTCAGTTGCAGCGGTAGAAAAAGTTGGTTTAGCCGACCAAATGAGTCATATTTCTACTGGTGGCGGTGCTTCACTGGAGTTATTAGAAGGTAAAATTCTGCCGGGGATTGCTGCTCTAGATGATGCTTAAACAGTTGACAGTTGACAGTTGACAGCGATTCGCCGCACGTAGGGTTTCCCGTTCGCGCAGCGGATCGCAGAGAGGGTTTAGCGAATCAAGACAAGACAGCGAATCAAGTTTGCTTGTCCGGTGACGTGACGGAGAATTAAATCGATTTTTCCGGTTAGATCGGTTTACATTTTCGGCTCTCCCGTACTTATGGGGATAACTATTGCTTATTTAAATAATTGGAGCGCTGCTCCAATTATTTAAATAAGCAATAGTTATCCCCATAAGTACGGGAGAGCC